>CAMYJL010000007.1 GCA_947258645.1 uncultured Nitrospinota bacterium | reverse complement strand
CTATGTGGACGGGAAGATTTTCGCCTCGTGCGGAAAATTCGGGTTTGCGCTACGGTTGCCTGAAAAAATACGGGACAACCTGTTGTCGACGCGAGGCAACAAAAGGCTCCGGTATTTTTCGAACGGCCATGTCAAGAAGGAATATGTCGTTTTGAATACGGGCTTGAAAAAGGATCGTTCTGCATTGATAAAGCTGATCGATCAGAGCATGAACTACGCCAGGAAAGATCGGGTCGAGTGATTTTCTTTCTTCAGTCTCCGCAAAAAAAATTGAATGCCGGCATTCCACGGGATTTTTCATGATTGTCTGCGAATGTCAGAATCAGGATATCCCGCGTATCTCCCGGCTTTATTATGAAACCGTCCGGACCGTGAACGCGAAAGATTATTCTCCAGAGCAAATCCAGGCCTGGGTGCCGGAAGTATTTGATGATGATTTCTGGAAAAACCGATGGGCCGGATGCGATGTTTTCGTTGTAGAGAAAGACCAGAGCGTTTTAGGATTTGCGGAATTCCGCCCGTCCGGCGAGGTGGATTGTTTTTATATTCACCATCTCTTCCAGCGAAAAGGTGTCGGAACACTGCTCATGAGCCGGATTGAAGAAGAGGCCGGCAGGCGTGGTGTCCGAAAATTGTTCGCGGATGTGAGCGTGACGGCCCAGCCGTTTTTTCGCTCGAAAGGATTTGTGAGCGTGCGCGAGCATTACAGGGAGTACAACGGCCAGTCGTTCAGGCAGTACGACATGGAAAAAGGGCTGTAGGTTTTCCCGCATCCCGGTCTATATATCGGTTTTGGCCATCAGGAGGGGGGTGGTAAAATGTCCTGTGCCGGTAAAGCAAAAACAGATGCGCGGCGAGCATGACTGTTCCGATGGGAAGGCCGTTCGGCTCGATCATGAGATGGTAGAAGAAAATATTGACCGTGATGGAGGCGAGCAGGACGAGCGCCAGGGGCGTGAACCGGTTCGTCAGCAAAAGCGCCCCGGCCAAAGTTTCGACCGTTTTGAACAGATAGATGAAGTAGCCGGTGTCGCGCATGGCGTCGAGAAAGGCCTGGCCGGCGGGCGCCTGGTCGGGCACGGGGATGAACAGGAAAAACCCGTTCAGGCCGAATACGAAATAGATCAGATCCAAGACGATGCGGATGATTTGAGTTGTTATTCTCATCTTGTTTTTCTCCTCCCGAATGCCGGAATTCCGTAGAAGAATTCATTGAGTAATCCCCCTGTTTCCAAGGAGATGGGTGATTTCGGCATCCATTTTGATAACCCCGGACAGGTGGGAAAAATTCGCTGTTTCTTTCTTGCGGACGATCAGAACCTTTCCGGGTGGCCTGTGTCCGGGCCGGAATATATGTTTTAATGAGAGAGGTGTTTTCAGCCGGTCCAGCCGGTCCATACGGGAGCACCGCCGCTCTTATAAATGGAAGCCACGGAAATGGACAACAAAACCCGTTTTTCAATCGGGTATTTTCTCTTCATCCTCGTGATCATGTCCCTGATCCACTCCCTGTTCTTCCAGGGCGCCCGGTACAAGCGCGTTCCCTACAACGAGTTCCGCCAGCTGGTGAAACAGGGCCAGGTCGAGCGGGTGGATCTGCTCGCGGATCGTCTGCGCGGTCAGTTGCAAGCGAAAGATCTCACCGGGCGCGGCAAGTTCTTCGAGACGGCCAAGGTGGACGATCCGGGGCTCATCAAGATGCTCGACGAGGCCGGAGTCACTTACTCGGGGGCGTTCGCGCCACCGTGGATCGTTCAGTTCTTCACGAGCTGGATTCTCCCCCTGGGCATCCTGATCTCGATCTATGCGCTCGTCCTGCGGAAGATGGGACCGGGCCAGGGCGTGATGGCGTTCGGGCGGAGCAAGGCGAAAATTTTCGCCCAGACGGATGTGGATGTCCGATTCGACGACGTTGCCGGTGTGGATGAGGCGAAGGAAGAGCTTGCCGAGGTGGTGGACTTTCTCAGGAATCCGGAGCGCTACCAGCGCCTCGGCGGCAAGATCCCCCGCGGTGTGTTGCTGGTCGGTCCGCCGGGTTGCGGGAAAACGCTCATGGCGAAGGCGGTCGCGGGCGAGGCCGGGGTGAACTTTTTCAGCATCAGCGGTTCGGAGTTCGTCGAGATGTTCGTGGGCCTCGGCGCGGCCCGCGTGCGCGATCTGTTTGAGCAGGCGATGGAGAAGGCGCCCTGCATCGTTTTCATCGACGAACTGGACGCGCTCGGGAAATCGCGCGGCATGGGCGGCATCACGGGCGGTCATGACGAGCGCGAGCAGACGCTGAACCAGCTTCTCGTGGAGATGGACGGCTTCGATACGCGGAGAGGCGTCATCATCATGGCGGCGACCAACCGCCCGGAGATCCTGGACGCCGCCCTGCTCCGGCCGGGGCGCTTCGACCGGCAGGTCCTGGTGGATCGGCCCGACCTCATCGGCCGGAAGCATATCCTCAAGGTGCACACGAAAAACCTCGTGCTCAATCCCGACGTGAACATCGACCGCATTGGCGAAATGACGCCCGGCCTCACGGGGGCGGACCTGGCGAACCTGGCGAACGAGGCTGCCCTGCTGGCCGCCCGGAATAACAAGGATGCCGTCGGCATGGCCGAGTTCGAGGAGGCGTTCGAGCGCCTTGCCGCGGGCCTTGAAAAAAAATCGCGGGTGATGACGCCCGAGGAAAGGCGCCGCGTGGCCTACCACGAGCTCGGGCACGCTATCGCGGCCGAGCTCGTGGGGACGGCCGACCCGGTCCAGAAGGTCTCAATCATCCCTCGCGGCATCGGCGCATTGGGCTACACGCTCCAGCGGCCGACCGAGGATCGCTATCTGCTCTCGAAAAGCGAGTTGGAGGATCGCATCTGCGTCCTTCTCGGCGGGCGGGCGTCCGAGGTCCTGGTTTTTGAGGAAGTCTCCACAGGCGCGCAGAACGATCTCCAACGGGCGACGGACATCGCCACCTCGATGGTGACGGAGTACGGCATGACGGATCGTTTCGGCCCGCGCGCGCTGCGCTCGGAGCCGAGGCCACTTTTCCTGAGCGGGAACATGCGGGCCCCCTTGGGCCCCGATTCCATCAGCGGAGACACGCAACGCGAGGTAGATCAAGAAGTTGGAAAGATTCTGGACGCCGCGAACAAGCGCGTGGCGGAGATTCTCGGACGCCACCGGAAGGATATGGACGCCTTGGCCAAGCGCCTTCTCGAGCAGGAAACCATCAGCGGCGACGATCTCCGCTCGGCGCTCGGCGACGCCGTCCGGGACTCGCGCGTGGCCGCCAGTCGGTCACGGGAGATATAATCTCTCACGACCCACCGCACCGTCGCCCTTCAGGATCTCTCTTCTTGCGGATCGGAATCCTCAGCCCCAGTTTTCCTCCCAACCGCGAGCCCTGCGGCGTCGGCGATTTCACGAATAAACTGGTCCCCGAGCTGGTTCGTTGCGGCGTCGAGGTGACCGTGCTCACGAGCGATGGTTACACCGGACCGGGCGAGGCGGGCGGCGCTTCGGTCGTCAAGGTTGCGCGAAGCTGGGGGCCGGGCGCCCTGTTCAAAATCGCGCGGACTGTTCAAGAGCGGAAGATGGCCGCGCTGCTCGTCCAGTACGCGCCCGATCTCTACCCGCCCACGCCCCATTGGATACACGCGCTCCCCGTTGTGATGAAGCTGCTTGCGCCGGGCGTGCCCTCCGTGTTTTCGATGCACACCGTCGGTGTTTCCACCGCCGCCTCCAAAGTGAGCGCGGGTTTCATGATCCTGACGGCTCCGGCCATCCTCGCCACGAACGAAGAGGTGACCTACCTCATCGGTAAATACCTGCCCTCGATGCTGCGAAAAACCTGCGAGATACCCATCGGGGCCAACATCGAGCCGCCGCACGGCGGGCGGGAAGAGGCCCGGCGTAAGGTTCGGGAAGAAACGGGTCTCGGTGTCGAAGGGATAGTTCTCTCGCATTTCGGTTTCTACTATCCGGGGAAAGGGGTGGAGCAGATTCTGGAGGCCGCCGGAAAATGGAAGGCGGGAAGACGCGCCTTCCGCCTGTTCATGATCGGCGGCCGGCGGGAGAACGACGGGGATTTTTACCCGGCGCTTCAGGAGCGCGCAGCCTCGCTTGGGCTTTCGGAAGAAGTGATCTGGACGGGCTATGTCACCTCCGAGCGCGTGACGGAAATTCTCCTCGCATCGGACCTTTTCCTCGCGCCATATGAAGGCGGTGTTTCCTCCCGGCGAGGTTCACTCATGGCGGCCCTCGTTCACGGCCTTCCCGTTCTGAGCACCCCGTCGAAAATCGATACGCGCTACTTTCGGGAAGGAGAGAATTTTGCCGCCGCCCCCTTCGAGGACGCCGATGCGCTCGCGGCCGAGGGGGCCGCGCTCATGGACGAACCTGATCGGCGCGCGCGCCTTCGCGCCGGGGCCGAGGCGCTTGCGAAGGTATTCTCCTGGCCCGTCATCGCCGCGGACACACGGGATTTTCTGGATTCGGTTCTGATCGGAAAGCCGCGAAACGTGGCGAGCCAGCGATCTACAACCCGATGAGCCTCGCAGGGCCAGTGCTCAAAATCTGTTCTATCTCCACAGCGGTCAGGCCCGCGCCTTCCACGTAGTCCACCACGCGATCCTGCATCATGTCGTAGGGATAGTCCGTGCCGCAGACGACGTGATCCGCGCCGACTTCCTGGACCAGCCACTTGAGCCCCGAGGAGTTGAAAGTGATGACGTCGAAGTAGAGATTTTTGAAATAGTGACGCGGCGGGTGCGGGGTGTGGATCTTAGTCTCAGGGCGCACGTTCCAGGCGTGCTGCACGCGCCCGACCGCCCAGGGCAGGTTTCCCCCGGCGTGGGCGAGGATCACCTTGAGGTTCGGATATCGCTCGAAGTGGCCCGAAAGGATGAGGCGAACCGCCGCGACTGTCGTCGAGAGCGGGTTCCCGATGTGGTTCGCCATGTAGTAGGGGAACAGGGGCTTGAAGTCGGCGAAATCCGGGTGGATGAACACAAGGGCGCCAAGCCGCTCGGCGGCCGCCCAGAAAGGCTCGAACTGGGGCTCGTCGAGGGCGTGCGGGCCGACGCGGTCGGCGATGACGCACCCCAGAAGGCCGTTTCCCATGGCGCGCTCGAGCTCCTTTGCCGCGGCCTCGCCGCCGTTTTGAAGGGGGACGTTTCCGATTCCGCGGAAGTGATCGGTGTCTTTTTTACAGAAGGCGACGATGCCTTCGTTTGTCATCTGGGTGATGTCTTCTCCGGCCGATCCGCCGATCCAATAGTAAAAATGAGGCGGGGAAGTGGAGACCAGCGCCATGTCGAGTCGGTCGGTCATCATATCTTCTTTCTTTTTGTCCGCGTCGCGTAGCTGAAGCGCCCACTGCTCGCGGAACATCTTTCCGTTGTATTGGGAAGAGACGGTCGGGAAGAAGCCCTCGAAGCTGTCGGCGTGCTGGGGCCGCCGTTCGCGCTCTTTGCTCGCGATGGTCTCGGTCTCGGGGATGAAGATGTGATGATGAAGATCGATATTGGGCACCGCTCGTCTCCTTGGATGATGGTGAGATAAAGCCCGTCAGGACCGTGTTTCCGCCGATTGGCCGGGATGGTGAAGGGTAGGCCGGGCGGCGCCGGGTCGTCAATTCCGGGCGGGCCCAGCCCGGCACCCGGCATTCCGTTGACGGCCCCGGGCCGGGGTGGGAAACTGCTTTTTTGCCGGGCCACCAGGGGCGGGTTCCGGCAGATATCAAGAGGACGGCTTTATCGTGGATAATAAGGGGCCGGTTACCCTTCCGAGGTCCTACGGGGGGCTCCGCGACTTGCAGGGGGAGTTCGAGGCCTATCAGCGGGCGGCGTTTCCGGAACGAGAGCCCCGGTTTTTCTCTCTCGAGCTATGCGGCGAGGCGGGTGAGCTCGCGAATCTGGAAAAAAAGAGCTGGAAGGGCCGCGAGGTTGATGATGCGGATTTTATCGACGAGGCGGCGGATGTCGTCATTGCGATTCTGAATTATGCGAACGCGCGGAACATCGATATCGCGCGTGCTGTTTCAGAGAAGATGGCCGAAATCGAACGCCGCCGTCTTCAGGAGCCTGATCGGTAGGCTCAGCAAAGCGAAACCATTAAGAGGGGATGAGCCCGACATGTCAAATTTTACTACCGATCCCGCCAATTTGGCCGACGTTCAGGGGAGTGCCGATGAGCGGAACGTCAAGATCGATAAAGTGGGCGTGAAAAATATCCGCTACCCGATTGTGGTCAAGGACCGATCGAACGATGCGCAGAACACAATCGGCATGATCAACATGTACGTCGATCTCCCGCATCACTTCAAGGGCACGCACATGAGCCGGTTCCTTGAGGTGCTCAACCAGTACAATGGAAGCATCGGCGTGGAGCGGGTGCCTGAAATTCTGGAGGCGATGCGAGAGAGGCTGGAAGCCGAAACGGCGCATTTTGCCGTGACGTTTTCCTATTTCATGGAGAAAAAAGCCCCCATCACCGGCGCGCCGGGGATGATGGCCTACGATTGCGGTTTCGAGGCCTCCGCAGGAGCGGTGGACGATTTCGTGCTCAGTGTCAGCGTGCCGATTGCGACGCTGTGTCCCTGCTCTAAGGAGATTAGCGACCGTGGTGCGCACAACCAGCGGGGTAACGTTGAGGTGAAGGTCCGTTTCGATGGCGAACTCTGGATCGAAGAACTCGTTGAGATCGTCGAAGAGTCGGCGAGTTGCGATCTCTACCCGATCCTAAAACGTGAGGATGAGAAATTCGTCACCGAGAAGGCTTTCGATAACCCGCGCTTTGTCGAGGACATGGTGCGCGAGGTGGCGGTTCGCCTGAGAAAAGAAGATAGAATCAAATGGTTCCAAGTGCAGGTCGAGAATTTTGAATCTATCCACGCGCATAACGCCTATGCTTTCCTCGAAGAGGGGCAGGTTCCGGGGGGAGTTTCCTGATACGAAAACGCCCGCGAGCCTGCCGAAGACCCGGCCTCCGGTGGAATTTGGCCGCCGCTCCCAAACGGGCTCCGGGCGGGCCAGTTTGGCCGCCAGCCGGATTTCTATTCGTCCTCTATTTCCCCCTCCTATGAGGCATTTCCCCCATTGACCTCGCATGGCGCTGTGACTAGAGTTGTCCTCGTTGGCGGCCGGCTCCCATGTCCGCTGTTTGAAGGCTGTTCTGTGCGAGGGTGGCGGAACTGGTAGACGCGCTGGATTTAGGATCCAGTGCCCAAGGGCATGGGGGTTCGAGTCCCCCCCTTCGCACCAGGAAAGACTTTTTTCACCGTTTGGGGGTTTTACCGAGTATGGCCCATCCCGAAATGGGTTCTATGGCCATATTTCTCATCAAGAAGGGAATCACGAACAGATCATGACTTCCACAGTGAACGATATTGACGCCTGCACCAAACGCCTGGAGGTGGCCATCCCGCGCGAGAAGGTGGCTATTGAAATTGATCGTGCGTATTCACGGTTGGCGGGCCGGGTGAAGCTGAAAGGCTTCCGGAAGGGAAAAGTGCCCCGCCGGGTTCTGGAGCGCTACTACGGAGAAGAGGTCCAGGCCGAGGTCGTGAACCGGGTCATTTCGACTTCCTACCGCGAGCTTCTGGAAGAAAAGGGCATGCGTCCGGTGGGCGAGCCGAATGTCACCGATATTGTCATGGAGGACGATGCGCCCGAACTCACCTACAAGGCCACCGTCGAGGTGATTCCGCCCCTGGAACTAGGCGAGTACAAGGGGATCGAGATTGAGGTCAATAGTCAGCCCGTTACGGACGATCAGGTGGATCAGCAAATCGGTCAATACCTGAAGCAGGCCTCAACGTTTGAAGACGTGGACCGCGCTGCGAAATCCGGCGACTACGTGATGTTCGACATTGAAGGTTTCGACGCGGGCGAGCCTGTTCCGGACAGCCGCCGTGAGAATGAAGCAGTCATGATCGGCGAGACGCGGAGTGAAAAAGAACTGGAAGATGCGCTGATCGGGATGAAGTCGGGAGACGAGAAGGAAATCGATATCGAGGTGCCCGAGAATGCGGCGCCGAACCTGGCGGGCAAAACAATTCAGTTTCGGATCAAGGTGAAATCGGTGAAGGAAGCGCATCCTCCCGAGCTGGATGAGGGTTTCGTGACTTCGCTGGGGATCGGCCTCTCCACGGTCGAGGAACTGCGCGGCCACGTTCGAAAGTATCTGGAGGCGCAGCAGGAAAACGTCGACCGGCAGCAGGGCGTGGCCGAATTGCTCAAGAAGCTGGTCGAGATGCATCCATTTGAGGTGCCCCCCACTCTGATCAGTTCTGAGATCGAGGGGCGGATCGCCGATTACGAGCGGCAGCTGGCCCCGCAAGCCGAGGAGCGTGTCCGCCAACTCATCCTGATCGAGCGGATCCGCGAGAAAGAAGGGATCGTGGCCATCCCCGGGGAAGTGGACGCCCAGATTCAAAATCTGGCCGCCCAGTACCAGATGACCCCGGAAAATCTCAAAAAACGCATGGAAATGACGGGAAGCCTGGGCCAACTCGTCTCGAATATAAACTATAATAAGACCGTGGACTGGCTGTATGGGCAGGCCAAGGTCAATGTGCAAATTGAGGAGCCGGAGAGCGGTTCCGGGAGCGGATCAGACGAACCTGACGGTTCATAATAGTTGAAAGGGGCCAGTTGTGGGACTTATCCCGATGGTTGTGGAACAAACGAGTCGAGGCGAGCGCGCTTACGACATTTATAGTCGCCTCCTCAAAGATCGGATCATCTTCCTGGGAACGGCGATCGACGATAACATCGCCAACGTGGTCACGGCGCAGCTTCTGTTTCTCGAGGCCGAGGAGCCGGACCGGGACATCTCGATGTACATCAACAGCCCGGGCGGCTCGGTGACGGCGGGGCTGGGCATCTACGACACGATGCAGTATATCAAGCCCGAAGTCTCGACGATCTGTATCGGACAGGCGGCGAGCATGGGCGCCCTCCTCCTGACGGCGGGCCAGAAGGGCAAGCGGTTCGCGCTTCCGAATTCGCGGATTCTCATTCACCAGCCGCTCGCCGGTGTGCAGGGGCAGGCCACGGACATCGACATCCATGCCAGGGAAATCCTCCGGATGCGTGAGGAGCTGAACGGAATTCTCGCGAAGCACACCGGGCAGGAGATGGACCGGATTATCCAGGACACCGACCGCGATAATTTTATGACCGCGGAAGAAGCCAAGACTTACGGCCTCATTGACGATGTCATTGTTTCCCGGACGGAGTTGTCCCAAAATGGTACGGGGGCTGAAGATCCCAAGAAAAATGACGATAAGTAAAAAATAGGCGCCCAATCAGGGAAAATTCGCCTTATTTTCGTCTTTTCGAAAGGCCCTCCAGGCTGTATCGTGGGGTAATGATTTCACCGCTGGGGATCAAAGGAAGGTAAACGATGGCGAAACGGTCATCTGAAAAAACCGAAGCGTTGCGCTGTTCGTTCTGCGGAAAGAGCCAGGAAGAGGTAAGGAAGCTCATCGCCGGGCCCCAAGTCTATATCTGCGACGAGTGCGTTGAGCTGTGCAACGAAATCATGATGGAGGAGTGGAATGAGGAGCGGAAGCGCGAAGCGAATAAGCTCTTAAAGCCCTCTGAAATCAAAATGATACTCGATGAACACATCATCGGCCAGGAGCGGGCGAAGAAAATACTCTCGGTGGCCGTCTACAACCATTACAAGCGGGTTGACTCGCGCGTCGATCTTCAGGACGTCGAGCTTCAGAAGAGCAACATCCTCCTCGTCGGCCCGACCGGTTCCGGGAAAACCCTCATGGCTCAGACCCTGGCGCGTGTCATCGACGTTCCCTTCGCGATTGTGGACGCGACAACGCTCACCGAGGCGGGGTATGTGGGCGAGGACGTGGAGAACATCATTCTCAAGCTTCTCCAGGCAGCGGACTACGATGTTCCGCGCGCGGAGCGGGGGATCATCTACATCGACGAGATCGACAAGATCAGCCGGAAAAGCGAGAACCCCTCCATCACCCGGGACGTTTCGGGCGAGGGCGTTCAGCAGGCGCTGCTGAAGATTATTGAGGGTACGATCGCGAATGTGCCGCCGCAGGGCGGACGGAAACATCCTCATCAGGAATTTCTCCGCGTCGATACCTCGAACATCCTGTTTCTCTGTGGCGGGGCGTTCGTGGGTCTCGATTCGATCATCCGGAACCGCGTGGGGCGCCGCACCATGGGCTTTGAGGCGGAGCTGGTGACTGAAAATGACGCGACGATGAGCGAAGTGCTCGCGAAGGTGTCGCCGGAAGATCTTCTCAAGTACGGCTTGATTCCCGAGTTTGTCGGGCGGCTTCCCGTCCTGGCCACGTTGGACGAGTTGGATGAGGAAGCGCTCATCAAAATCCTCACCGAGCCGCGCAATGCGCTCGTCAAGCAGTTCTGCAAGCTGGTGGAGTTCGAAGATTCGATTCTTCGGTTTACGGATGGCGCGTTGCGAGAAATCGCGCGGCGCGCGCTGGACCACAAAACCGGTGCGCGGGGGCTGCGGTCCATCATTGAAGACCTGATGCTCGATACCATGTTCGAGCTGCCGACAATGGCGGATGTGAAAGAAATCGTGATCAACGAAAACGTCGTGAACCGGAAAGAAAAGCCGTTATTGGTCTACGAAAAAGCCAGTTGATCTCACCCTCCCTGGATTGGCGATTTTTCCAGCAACCGAGGAATATGTGACCTCCAACATCTATTCTCTTCCCTGTGTTTCGCTTCGCGATATCGTTCTGTTTCCCCATATGATAACGCCCGTTTACGTGGCCCGTGGCCGCGCTCTGGCCACCGTCGAGTCGCTTCCCCCAACGGCGAACAGGATGGTACTGGTCGCCCAGCGTGACCCGCGCGAGGAGGAACCGCCGCCTGAAGGGCTTTACCGAGTGGGAACCGAGGCGGAGGTACTCCAGGTCCTGCGACTGAGCGACGGTACGATCAAAGTGCTCCTTGAGGGGATCGGACGGTGCCAGATAAAGGATTTCTATCAGGATGGCGATACGTTCGGGACCAAAGTGGCTCCGGTAGATGCCGATTTTGAAGATTCCACCGAACTCGCCGGGATGTGCCGGGGGCTGATGACCAGGTTTGAAGATTACCTTCGGGTGAACCACCGGCTTCCGCATGAGCTTTATGCGGCGGTTGAGAGTATGGAGGCTTCCACGGCTGTTGCCGACGCGATTGCGGCGAACGTGCCGCTCAAAATCTCCGAGAAGCAGCTCCTCCTCGAAACGTTCGATCCGGCGGAGCGGATGACCCTCCTCTCTTCGTATCTGGACCGCGAAATCGAGTTGCTGAAGGTGGAGCGGAAGGTCCGCGCACGCACACGGCGTCAGATGGATCGTAGCCAGAAAGAGTTCTATCTAACCGAGCAGCTCAAGGCGATTCAAAAAGAGTTAGGCCAGAGTGATGGCATGATGGCGGACGGCGATGATCTCAGCCGCCGTGCCGGTGAATTGAAGCTCCCCAAGGAAGTGGCCGAAAAAGTCCAAAAGGAGATCAAGCGTCTTGAGGCGATGACGCCGCTCTCCCCGGAGGCCTCCGTCGTCCGGACCTACGTGGAGTGGCTCCTGGATGTTCCTTGGAAAGAAAAGACCCGCGATCGGAACAACCTCGGTGCCGCGTGGGACATCCTCGAGAGCGAGCATTTCGGCCTGAAAAAGGTCAAGGAGCGGATTCTCGAGCATCTCGCCGTCAAGATTCTCAACAAAGCCATCCGGGGGCCGATCCTGTGTTTTGTGGGACCGCCGGGTGTCGGAAAAACATCACTGGGCCGAAGCGTCGCCAATGCGCTCGGGAGAAAGTTTGTCCGCGTCTCCCTCGGCGGGGTCCGGGACGAGGCCGAAATCCGTGGCCACAGGCGGACCTACATCGGCGCCATGCCGGGCCGGCTCATCCAGTCCATGAAGAAAGTGGGTACGCGGAATCCGGTTTTTCTGCTGGATGAAGTCGACAAGATGAGCGCGGACTTCCGGGGCGATCCTTCCTCGGCACTGCTCGAGGCCCTTGATCCCGAGCAGAACAAAAACTTCAACGATCACTATCTTGAAGTGGACTACGACTTGAGCCAGGTTTTCTTCATCACGACGGCGAACTCGACAGACGCGATACCCGCGCCGCTTCTTGACCGCATGGAGGTCATCCGTCTCCCCGGTTACACCGATGAGGAGAAGCGAGAGATTGCCAAGCGCTTTCTCGTTCCCAAGCAGCGCGCCGAGCACGGCCTCGGCGAGGAGCAGATTCGGTTTCCGGACGATACGATCATGCGCCTCATTCACGAATACACCCGCGAATCGGGAGTGCGAAACCTCGAGCGCGAGCTGGGCAGCCTGTGCCGGAAGGTGGCGCGGAAGGTTGTCGAGGAAAAGAACGTCTCGGCCCGCGCGAAAAAAAGCGCCAAAGGCGCCAAGTCCGGTAAGGCCACGAAGAAAAAAACCGTCCGCCTGAGGCCGGATACCCTCGAAAAGTATCTGGGAGCCCCGCGCTATACGCCCGATCAGCCCGAGGCGCGGGCGGGCGTCGGCGTGGCCACCGGCCTGGCCTGGACGTCCGTGGGTGGTGTTCTCCTCCCGGTGGAAGTGGCTCTTTTCGACGGGAAGGGCACCGTGACCCTGACCGGAAAGCTCGGCGACGTGATGAAGGAAAGCGCGCAGGCCGCGATCTCGTGGCTCCGCTCGCGGGCGGACCATCTGGGCATCCCCGCCAATTTTTACGAAAAAAAAGACATGCACATCCATTTCCCGGAGGGCGCCGTTCCGAAGGACGGCCCTTCGGCGGGAATCACGATGGCGTTGGCTCTCGCGAGCGCCCTCAGCGGAAGAAAAGTGCGCCACGATGTCGCCATGACCGGCGAAATCACCCTTCGGGGGCGGATACTTCCCGTAGGGGGCGTCAAGGAAAAGATGCTGGCCGCGCGTCGGGGCGGCGTCCCGAAAGTGATTCTGCCGAAGGGAAACGAAAAGGATGTGCGCGAATATGAAGCCGAGAGCCCGCTGGGGCTCAGTATTTTGTACGTGGAAAATATGGATGAAGTCGTGCGGGAAGGGCTACTTCCCGTGGCGAAGAAAAAAGCCGTATCGGTGACCAAGGCGGCTCCCAAGAACCGCCGGGCGGGAAAAGCGGTTGGTGTAACTTCCAAGCGGCGTCCACCCGCCGCTCCGAAGGCCCCCGCCGTATCCGGAAAGAAAAAAAACGGTTCGGTCGCGCGGCGGACCGGGCAGCCGGGAAGGTGATGGTGTCCGCTCCGAATCGGCCGATTCAAGGGACTGTTTTCTCCCTGATGTCGTAATTCGTCCCATTGACAATCGGCGCGTCGCTTACCTATGATTTACAGGGTTTTTGATACCCTTGAAGGCGCGTAGCTCAGGGGGAGAGCGCTTGCTTGACACGCAAGAGGTCGGCGGTTCAAAACCGCCCGCGCCTACCATCTTGCTTGATAGAAACCGGTCGGCGTGGCGAAGCGTCCGGCCGGGCTTACGTTTCTTGGATTCTTAGATAGGAGTTTCTGGCGAAACCAGCCCTCTTTTATGGCCGTTCATTCTGAATTGAAAAAACCGCCCAAAGACGCAATCGCCATCAAGGTGAACGGGAACCTCGTTGACCTTGACCGTCCCGTATCCCCGGATGCTCAGGTCGAGTACGTTTCGCTCGACTCCGAGGAAGGGCTGGAGATCCTGCGTCACAGCACCGCCCACCTGATGGCCCAGGCGGTGCTCGAGCTCTTTCCCGGCGCGCAGCTCACCATCGGTCCCCCCATCGACAACGGCTTCTACTACGACATCGATTACGAGCGCCCCTTCACGCCCGAGGATATGAAGGAAATCGAAAAGCGCATGGCCAGGCTGTCCAAGCGCGGCTTCCCAATCGAACGGGAGGATATCGACCGGGGCGCGGCTCTCAAGCTGTTCGAGGAGCGCAAAGAGTCTTACAAGGTTGAAATGATCAACGACCTTCCCGAAGGGGAAGCCCTTTCGATCTATCGGCAGGGCGATTTCGTGGATCTTTGCCGAGGACCTCATATGTCCTCGACGGCCAAGCTCAAGCATTACAAGCTTCTCAGTGTCGCGGGTGCCTACTGGCGGGGCGATGAGAAGAACAAAATGCTCCAGCGAATCTATGGGATCGCCTTCCGCACCCGCGAGGAGCTGGACGCCCATATCCAGAAACTCGAAGAGGCCAAGGCTCGCGATCACCGCGTGCTTGGCAAGCAGCTCGGCCTGTTCCTCGTCGATGAGAACGCGGGGCCGGGGCTTATCTACTGGCAGCCGAACGGCAACATCCTCCGGAAGACCATCGAGCGTTTCTGGGAGGACGAGCACGAAAGACGCGGTTACCAGCTTGTCACCATTCCCCATATCGCGCGCGACGAGCTTTTCAAAATCTCCGGGCACTATGACTTCTACCGCGAGAACATGTACGTCCTGAACATCGACGAGAATGAATATGTGCTCAAGCCGATGAACTGCCCGGGCCATATTCTCATCTACCAGCAGGAAACCCGGAGCTACCGGGAGTTGCCCTACCGGCTAGCCGAGATGGGTACGGTCTACCGCTACGAGCGAAGCGGCGTGCTGCACGGGATGCTTCGGGTCCGGGGGTTCACCCAGGACGACGCGCACATCTTCTGCACGCCGGAGCAGGCCGAAGACGAAGTGGTGGCCGTCATCGATTTGGCCCGCTTCATGCTCGAAACCTTCGGGTACGAGAATTTCGAGGTCGAGCTTTCGGTTCACGATTCGGACGACTTCAGCAAGTACGCGGGAACCCTCGAAGACTGGGAAGCCGCCGAGACGGCCCTCAAGCGGGCGCTGGAAATCCGCGAGATACCCTATAAGCGCATCGAGGGGGAGGCGGCCTTCTACGGACCAAAGATCGACATCAAGATGCTGGATGCCCTCGGCCGCGGATGGCAGGGCCCCACCATTCAGTTCGACTTCAACCTGCCCAAGCGCTTCGATCTCAGGTACGTCGGGGCGGACGGCGGGCGTCATCTTGTGGTGATGATCCACCGGACCGTCCTCGGTTCGATGGAGCGCTTCGTGGGCGGCCTGGTCGAGCATTTCGCGGGCGCGTTCCCGACATGGCTAGCTCCCGTCCAGGCGAAGATCATGACCATCACGGACGATCAGATTCCATACGCAAAAAAGGTAGAAGAAACTCTGCGCGGCGGGGGGCTGCGCGTCCGGTCAGACTTCCGGAATGAGAAGATAGGGAAAAAAATCAGGGAGGCACAAATGGAAAAAGTTCCCTATATGCTCGTCATCGGCGCGCGCGAGGCCGAGGCCGGGCAGGTGGCGCTCAGGGTTCGTGGTAAGGGAGACACCGGCGCCTTGGGGCTGGAGGACGTTCTCCGGCAGATTCGCTCGGACGTGGAATCCCGGGCCTTCTCCCCTGGGGAGAATTAAGATGGCGATGCGCTCGCGCGGAAGAGATATTCGGCCGACGATAACGGGGCCCCGCGTCAACCGGGATATTCTCGCGCGTCAGGTCCGGGTGGTGGACGAAGAAGGTGAGCAGATGGGAATTCTGGAACTCGAAGATGCCGTTGTGGCCGCCGAAGACCGCGATCTGGATTTGGTGGAAGTCGCCCCGAATTCCGACCCCCCCGTTTGCAAGATCATGGATTATGGCCGCTACAAGTACACCCAGCAGAAAAAGGGAAAGGAAGCCAAAAAGCGGCAGAAAATCGTCGAGCTCAAGGAAGTCAAAATGCGAATCAAAATCGACGAGCACGACTACGAATTCAAGAAAAACCATGCCATGCGCTTCCTGACGGACGGTAACAAGGCGAAAGTGACGATCATGTTCCGCGGGCGGGAGGTGACCCATCCCGACCTGGGCCGCAAGCTTCTCGAGCGTGTTGCGAACGAACTCATTGAAATATGTACAGTTGAACAGCCTCCCCTGCTCGAGGGCCGGAACATGACCATGGTGCTGGCCCCGAATAAAGCCGCGCAAAAGGCCAAAAGCAGTGGCGGGGGGGATGGGAAATCTGGTACAAAACCCCCCCAGGCGGGTGAGGCCGACTCTGTGAAGACGCCTCTCGCTGAAGCCCTGGAAAAAGCCGGGGCGGTCGGAGAGGACGACGCCTCCGGCGAATCGGCTGAATTGAAAGAAAAAGAAGAAAACAAACCGGAAGAAGGGACGCCCGATGCCGAAGCTTAAGACCAACAGAGGGGCGGCGAAGCGCTTCAAAGTGACAGGGAGCGGGAAAATCAAGCGCAACAACTCCCATCGCCGCCATATCCTCACCAAAAAGACCACCAAGCGGAAGCGGAAGATGAGGCATAGTACTTTCGTTTCCGACGCCGATCTGGGGCCCGTGCGCAAGCTCCTCCCGTACAGTTAATGGTGTAAAGTAATAAAAATCAAATATTTACTTATCGGTCCGCGAAATTGTGCGGACGGTGTGATATACCGTTCCCGGTATGCTTGCAGAAAGAGCAGCCCTCCGGGTATAGTCCGGCGCGTTGATGAAGCGCAGCCGGACGATTTATTCCGGCCGCTTGAGGCTCCTGTTTGATACGATTCTTTCAAATGGATTTGGCCTCGCCGGATGATATGGGAAAGGACGGTTAGATGCCTCGTTCGACAGCAAATCCCACGGGCCGGGAACGCCACCGGCGCCTGCTGAAGGCGGCGAAGGGGAACCGCGGCGCGCGCTCAAAGCGTTACCGCTCGGCCAAGGAGACCGTCCTTCGGGGGATGGCCTACGCCTACCGCGATCGCCGCGTCAGGAAGCGCGAGTTCCGACGTCTGTGGACCGTTCGCATCAACGCCGCCGTCCGGCTGGCCGAAGGCATGAATTACAGCCGTTTCATTAACGGTCTCAACAAGGCGGGCGTGGAAGTGAACCGGAAAATGCTGGCAGATCTGGCGGTTTCCGATCCGCCCGCGTTTGCCAAGCTCGTGGAGATTGCCCGGGCCGCAGCTTGAGCCGCCAGCGAAGGTGAGAAATTCAGGCTCCGTCCGGAAGGGCGGGGCCTTTTTTGCAGCAACATTTCTGGAGAAATGAAAGGCGGCAGGATCGTGGTCACCGAAAACGAATTACATGAGCTCGCGCGCGAAGCGGTCGCCTCGATCGCCGGGGCGGAGGATGCCGATGCCGCCGAAGAAATCCGCCTTCGCTACTTGGGGCGGAAAGGCGGCCTGCTCACGGATGTGACGCGGGGGTTGAAAGACCTCCCGCCGGACCAGAAACGGGTGATTGGCCCGGTGGCAAACCGCCTGAAGGGGCTCATCGAAAACGCGGCCGCCGCCTATAAACGGAGCGACGCCGGTGCGGCCCGCGAGGCTGTGGAGTCCCAGATCGAGCGCCGGGGCGGAAAGGCCCTCCTGTTCGGTTCGATTGAAATCCCGGAGGGAGTCATCCAGTTCCAGGATGCGGCTGCCGCCACGGGGTCGCAAATCGATTTGACGATTCCCGGGCGGGTTCCGACGCTCGGTCACAAACATCCCATCGTCCAGACGATGGAAGACATCACCGAAGTTCTCACGCGGCTGGGCTACACCGTCGCCGAGGGGCCCGAGATCGAGCTGGACCATTACAACTTCGAGGCCCTGAACATTCCAAAAGACCACCCCGCCCGCGACATGCAGGATACGTTCTACGTCTCGGACGATGTTCTCCTCCGCACCCACACCTCGCCGGTACAGGTGCGCGTCATGGAAAACCAGCCCCCGCCGATCAAGGTCATCGCACCGGGCAAGGTGTTCCGCTGCGACGCCGACATCACGCATTCCCCCATGTTTCATCAGATAGAGGGGCTCTATGTGGACCGGAACGTCTCTCTCGCCGATCTGAAGGGAACTCTCGAAACCTTCGTGCGCGAGATTTTCGGCCCCGAATTCCGCATCCGGCTGCGGCCCAGCTTTTTCCCGTTCACCGAACCCAGCGCCGAGGTGGACATCTCCGCCGATCATTTCGCCGGCGGAGAGTGGATAGAAGTTCTCGGCGCGGGCATGGTGGACCCGGCGGTGTTCGAGGCTGTGGGGTACGACCCCGAGGAGTGGAGCGGGTTCGCCTGGGGCATCGGGGTAGAGCGCGTGACCATGCTCCGCTACGGGATCAGCGACATCCGCCTCTTTTTCGAAAACGATCTTCGGATGCTCCGGCAGTTCTAGGGCCGGAGCCGGTCTGCCTTGGGCGGGCTTTGCGTCCGTCGCGGGGGTTGAATCTGGAATCCATAAAATGCGCTTGAGTCTGGAATGGCTGGCTGAGTTCGTCGATCTCGATCTCGCCGATCCGTCTCTTCCCGATCAGATCGCCGATGCGCTGACGATGGCGGGGGTCGAGGTCGAAGGGGTCGAGCAGCCCGGGGAGGGCCTGCAGCACCTCGTCGTCGCCGAGGTGCTCGCCGCCGAAAAGCATCCCAATGCCGACAAGCTGAAGCTCTGCCGGGTGAACGACGGCGGAGGAGAGCGGCAGATTGTTTGCGGCGCGCCCAACGTCGCGGCGGGCCAGCGGGTGGTTCTGGCCCGTCCGGGCGTCACCCTGCCGGGCGGGCTCCAGATCAAGCCCGCCCGCATTCGCGGCGAAGAAAGCCACGGGATGATCTGCTCCGAGCGAGAGCTCGGAATGGGAGACGATCACGGCGGCATCCTCGTCCTCAGTGGGAACCCCGCGCCGGGAGAGCCCGCCGCGCCCGTGCTCGGTCTCGACGATGTGATCTTCGACGTCGGGATCACGCCCAACCGCGGCGACTGTCTCTCGTTGCTGGGGGTCTCCCGCGAGGTGGCCGCCATTCTGGGAAAAACCCTGAAGCTTCCCGACATGAATCCGAAAGAAGAACTCGGCGAGCGGACGGATGCGCTCTGCGGCGTGGAGATACTCGACCCGGAAAAGTGCCCGCGCTATGTGGCGAAGGTGATCAAGGGGGTGAAGATCGGCTCCTCTCCCGCCTGGATGCAGCGCCGCCTCCGCGCCGCCGGGATGCGTCCGATCAGCAACGTCGTCGATGTGACGAACTACGTCATGCTCTCCCTCGGCCAGCCCCTCCACGCATTCGATATGAGCGGCCTCGCCGGCCCGCGCATCGTGGTGCGCCGCTGGCGGACGGAGGACGGCTCCTTCACCACGCTGGACGGTCAGGAGCGCAAGATGAACGAGGGCGACCTCATGATCTGCGACGCCGAGCAGTCCGTCGCCATCGGCGGCGTGATGGGCGGACTCAACTCCGAGGTCGGCCTGAATACGAAAGACATTCTTCTCGAGAGTGCCTACTTCGCGCCCGCCACCATCCGGGCCACCCGCCGGCGGCTGAACATGAGCACGGAAGCCTCCTACCGCTTCGAGCGGGGAGTGGACCCGGCGGGAACGCTTCGCGCCGCGAGTTGGGCGATCGATCTGATTCGCCAGACCGCGGGCGGCGAGATAGCGGAAGGCGAAGTGGACGCCCACCCGGCCCCGGTCCGGCCGGTGAGTGTGCGGCTTCGAATCGATCGCGCCTCGAAACTTCTGGGGACCAAGGTCGAGCCCGCCGGGGTCCGTGCGCAGCTCACGGCTCTCGGGATGGAGGTGGGCGAACTGAAAGAGGGTGCCCTTCAGGTGGAAGTCCCTGTTTTCCGGCATGATATCGAGCGCGAAATTGATTTGATCGAAGAGGTGGCCCGCAGGATGGGCTACGGCAACATCCCCTCGACGCTGCCCGCGACTTCCATTCCGCCCCAACGCCCGCCGGCGCTCCGGCGGCTGGAAAGCGAGGTGCGCGAGGAGATGATATCGGCGGGTTTCTGCGAGGCCCTGAACTACAGTTTCGTGAACCGCGCCGACCTCGATTTATTGCAGAATGCGGGGGCGGATCTGGTTCCCTTGCGGAATCCGCTCAGCGCCGAGATGGACGTCATGCGGACGACGCTTCTGGCGGGTCTCCTGGAAAACGCGGCGCTCAATCTCAATCGCGGCGTGGAGGATGTCGGGATTTTCGAGATCGGGCGAACGTATCATTTGAATCCGGGTGCGCCCCTTCCCACGGAAGTGAGGCGTCTGGCCGCGCTTTCGGTGGATGGAGCGGCGGGCTCGCTCTGGCCGGAGTCCCCCGTGCCGGGGGGAGACGAAGCCCTGCCCGGCCGCCTTTTCGATCTCAAGGGTGCGCTGGAGCGCATGGGCCGGGCTCTTCATTTCCCGCTTTTCGAGTTCAGGCCGGTGGAGAATGAAAAGGGCGCGTTTCTCCCCGCCCAGTCCGCCTCGATCTATGCGGGCGTCGCCGAGGTCGGGGTGATTGGGCAACTGCGTCCGAATCTTCAGGAGCGATGGGGAATCCGGCGGAAAATTTATGCCTTCGAATTAAATCTGGAGGCTCTCGCCGAAATCGAACAGCCCCCCCTGCGCTTTCGGCCACTCCCGCGCTTTCCGGCCAGCCTGCGCGATCTGGCTATCGTGGTGAAGAAGGAAATTTCCCACGCCGAAGTCGAGGGGATCATACGGGAGCAGGGCGGCGATCTACTTGAATCTTCTGCCCTTTTCGATATTTACCGAGACGCCGCGCTCTCGGCGGCGGGCGAGAGAAGCCTTGCATATTCGCTTGTTTTTCGTAATTCGGACCGCACTCTGAACGACGAGGAAGTGGACAAAACTTTCTGGGAAATTGTTCGCCAGCTTGAGAAACGCTTGGGGGCCCGCCTGCGAGGTTGAGCGTCTTTTCTTGACGCTAACCGGGGTCATACCTAGAATGACCCTACATTTCAATCATTCTGAAAACGCATGACAGAGAAAGAGTACACATGGTTATCGATAAACTCGATACACTTGAGACTTCCTTAAAGCGTCTTGTGGAGGAATTGACCGAGTTGCGCAGTACGCGGAAGAAGATGGAATCCCGTGTGGAGGAGGCGCAGCATGCGGCGCGTTCGGCGGCGGATGCCCTGAGCGGGCGAGACGGCGAAATCAGCAGGCTGCGGCAGGAGAACGAACGGCTTAGCAAGGAGAGAGTTGAGGTGCGCGGCAGGGTGGAGCGCATCCTCCATCGTTTTCCGGATGAATAGCAGGTTGACTAGAGGACTGATGATCCGCTTGCAAAGAGGAAATGGATGATGGCCCCGCAAAAAATTATGGTGGAAATCTTTGGTCAGCAGTTGAACCTGAAGAGCGCGGCCGATTCAAATTATGCTTCCGAGCTTGCGCAGTATGTGGACGAGCATATCCATAGGGTGGCTTCCCAGAGTAACGACCCTTTAAAAGTGGCTCTCCTCGCTTCGATGAACATCGCCAACGAGCTTTTCCAGGAACGGAAGAACCGTCAGGAAAGTCTCGATGCGGTTTCGGAGCGTGCGGATTCCCTGCTCGAGATGCTGGAGCGGTCCCTCTAGCCCCCGGCCGGCTGTTTTCCTCCAAAGTTTCAAAAGTATCCAGTATCGGAATTTGGTGGCATAATACGCTCAGGGACTTGGTTTGCCCTGCGATGTGCGTGATGTTGACGAGCATTTTGACCCAGTATTGTTTGATTCGGGAGCTCTTACCCACGGTGGTGTGCTACTCCCAGGAGTGAGCCTAAAGCCGTGGCTTGGGCGCCCACCTAGCTATCGCTGGGGATCAAACGCTCTCGGCACACGGCATTTGGCGGGGCATTTATATGAATTCCCTCTCCGCTCCCGCCATGTCCCGGGTGCAGAGAGGGAGCGTTTACGCCGCCGGTGTGCACAAGGGTTCGGAGGCGCAATTGAAAGGTTCCCCACAAGGGGGAAGTTCATCGGAGAAGAAAATATGGCGGGAGCGGATGAGTGCCTTGCGCCGTTCGCTTTCGACCGAATGCCATCGGAAGCTGAGCCAGCTGATCTGCCGCCGTCTGGATGGATTGCTCGGGGTACTTGGAGCGGGCGCGGTTGGCGTTTACGCCCCCGTTCGAGGCGAGGCCGACCTCTCCTGGCTTTGGAAAAAGAGCGGCGCCGTCCCTGCCAGGGCATATTATTTTCCCCGCGTATCGGGGAACGGCATGACGTTCCATCTGGCGCGGGATCCGGAACACGATCTCCAGCCGGATGCGTTTGGCATACCCGCCCCTTCCGCGGAAGCTCTGTCCGCGCCTTCTGGCTCACTCGAAGTGGTGATCGCGCCGGGGCTGGCTTTCGACATCTTCGGTGCTCGCATCGGCTCGGGAGCGGGTTATTACGACCGGTGGGCCGCTTCCGGCGGGCCGCGGCCCCTGCTGATGGGCGCGGGCTTCGAGTTTCAACTGGCGTGGGATCGGTCCCTGCCCTCGGAGCCCTTCGACGCCCGCATGGACTGGGTTGTCACCAGCCGGGAGGCGATTCAATGTCTCCCGTTTACATAAACTAGGAGTTCCTGATGAATCCCAATGTATTGATGCTAGTCGCCGGTGGGGTCGGAGCGGTGGTGGCCGCCCTGGTGGTGTCCTTTATATCCAGTAAAAAATTCAGCCAAAAGCAGGCCGAAGCGCTCGAAAGCGCGCGGAAGGAATTTGACGAGCGCGTCCGGCAGATGGAAGCGGCGTCGGAGAAAGAGCTGGGCCGGCGCATGAAGGAGGCGGAGGTTGCGCAGAAGGCCGAAATACTCCGACAGCGCGAAGATATAGAGCGCGAAAACCGCTCCCGCGTGGAAGAGATACAGAAGATGGAACGGCGCATCCTCCAGCGGGAGGAGACGCTCGACAAGCGGCGGGAGTCGCTGGACTCCAAGGAGGGAACGCTGGCGCAGCGCGAGCAGCGGCTCGGCGAGCGCGAGGAAGAGGTTCGCCAGGAGTTGGCCCGCTACAAAGAGCTGCAGGGCCAGGAGATCCAGAAGCTCGAGGAGGTCGCCGGCATGAGCGCCGAGTCGGCCAAACAGGAGCTGATGGATCGCTTCCTCGACGAGGCCAAGCAGGACATCGCCGCCACGATCCAGCGCATGGAACAGACCGCGAAGGAAAACGTCGAACGCGAAGCGCAGAAGATGGTGGCCCTGGCGGTCGAGCGGTATTCCAACGATCACATCGCCGAGAGCGTCGTCAGCGTCGTGGACCTGCCCTCGGACGAGATGAAGGGGCGGATCATCGGCCGCGAGGGACGCAACATCCGTGCCCTCGAGATGGCCACGGGCGTGGACGTCATCATCGACGATACGCCCGAAGCGGTGGTGATATCCTGCTTCGATAACGTACGGAGAGAGACGGCGCGGCTTTCTCTGGAATTGCTCGTCCACGACGGACGGATCCACCCTGGCCGTATCGAGGATGTTGTGAGCAAAACCAGAAAAGAGGTGGACGGCCGGATCCGGGAGGCCGGAGAGCAGGCGATCTTCGAGTTGGGCCTCGAAGGCATTCACACCGAGCTCGTGTGGCTGATCGGCCGCCTCCATTACCGGACGAGCTATCGCCAGAACATCCTCCTCCATTCCAAGGAAGTCGCGCATTTGTGCGGGATGCTGGCCTCCGAGCTCCGCATCGATCCGACCATGGCCAAGCGCGCCGGACTCCTGCACGACATCGGAAAAGCTGCGACCCACGAGGTTGAAGGATCACACGTGCAAATCGGTTACGACCTGGCCAAGCGGTACAACGAGCCCGATCAGGTATTGAATGCCATCATGTCTCACCACGAGGATGAGGAGGCCAACTGCATCGAATCCGTTCTCGTCAAGGCGGCGGACACTCTTTCCGCCGCTCGTCCGGGCGCCCGCCGGGAGATGGTGCAGAGCTATATCAAGCGCCTCGAGGCGCTGGAGGGTATCGCCGAGTCCTTCAAGGGGGTGGAGAAGTGCTACGCCATCCAGGCGGGCAGAGAGATTCGCGTGGCGGTCACCCCGGACGAGATCACCGATGCCCAGGCTTCTTTCCTGGCGCGCGACATCGCCAAGCGCATCGAAGAAGAGCGAACCTATCCCGGCGAAATCCTGGTCACCGTCATCCGGGAGACCCGCCACACCGCGACCGCGCGATAGATTAAGATAGCCATCTTGAAGATCATTTTCATCGGGGATGTGAACGGCCGGGTCGGTCGCCGCATGGTGACCATGCATCTACCCGCCCTGCGCGAGGAGCACAAGGCCGATTTTTGCGTGGTCAACGGCGAGAACGCCGCCGGCGGATTCGGGATCACGGAAGAAAACGCCGAAGGTTTGCTTGAGGCTGGCGCCGACGTTATCACCTCCGGAAACCACATCTGGAATCGCAAGGAAGCCGGGGATTTGATGATGCGCGAGCCCCGGCTGCTGCGGCCCGCCAACTATCCGTCCCGGGCGCCCGGGAACGGCTTTTATGTGGCGGAAACGCCCGCAGGGCCCGTGGCCGTCATCAACCTCATGGGCCGGGTTTTCATGCCGCCGGTGGAATGTCCGTTTCAAGAGGCGGAGCGGATTCTCAAGCAGATTGGCTCCAAGGCCCGCGTCATCTTCGTCGATTTTCATGCCGAGGCGACAAGCGAGAAGGTCGCCCTCGGCCGATTTCTGGATGGGCGCGTGAGCGCCGTCGTCGGAACGCACACCCACATCCAGACGGCGGACGAAATCGTCCTTCCGGGCGGCACGGCCTACATGTCCGACGCGGGCATGACGGGGCCCGTCGACTCCGTCATCGGGATCAAGACCGAGCTGGCGGTGGATAAATTTCTGACCGGCGTTCCCCGGCGCTTCGAAGTGGCCGGCGGGGCGGGTCAGGTCAACGGCGCGGTGTTGGAGGTCGATCCGACGAGCGGCCGGGCCCGCTCCATCGAGCGAATCCGGATCCGGGAGGAAAATTAGGACCCCTGGCTTTTCTTCGGGTGGCCGTTCCGGGCGGCCGCTTCGTTCAGGCCTGAGGCCTGCTCGTTGCGGTGTCGTTTTTCCTGAATCAATCTGACGAGGCTGCGAAGCCGCTCCCCCGGCGAATCGCTTTCGAGAAACGCCTGCTTGTCCCGGAGGGGCAGCTGGAGCGCCGCCCCGATGATGAAAGAGAGGCGGGCGGGGTTTTCGATCAAATCTTCAGAGAGAAAATCCGGGTTTTTCGTGTTGGCCCGGAACGCCTGGACGACCTCGTTCACGAGGTTTTCTGAAGGCGGCTCCGCCTCGGAGTCCCCGAATAATTCCACCTCGGCTGTCAGATAGGATTTTTCATCATAGGTCTGGCGAATGCGGAACCGCTCCTCTCCCCGGGTGACGATGTTCATCCGCCCGTCCGGAAATTTCTGGGTGACCTCGGCGATCCGGGCGGTGCAGCCGATCTGCCGAATGCCGCTTTCTTCCGCCAGGACGACACCGAACGGGAGGCCCTCGTTCTGACACATCTCGATCATCTCCTTGTAGCGCTCCTCAAATATATGGAGCGGGAGGATCTCCTCGGGGAGAAGGACCACATGGAGCGGAAAAAGGGGGAGCGGGTCGTTTTTCATGGGGCTATTTTAGCCTGAACTCATTGATTTTTAAATATTTGAATAATCCCCGGCCGCCGTGAAAGCTGGCGGGCGGGCCGGGGAGTGTGATATTTTCCATGTTCCGGATCGCCATTTTGAGGACGATCCGCCCCTTGGGGGCTGGCCCCGATTACGGGCTTATCGGTGGAAAGGACGGTTTCATGGCGGAAACGGGCATCAGCCAGCGGCAGGTGGCCGGAAAGCTGGGCGCCCCATCAAGCGATGGGCGGCGGCGGGAGGGGAGCGCCCGTTCCACCCCTTCCGGGATACCCCTCGAGCCTTTCTACGGGCCTGGCGACCTCAAGGACGGCGATTTCGCGGAGCAGATCGGGTATCCGGGCGAATTTCCCTATACGCGGGGCGTTCGGGCCAACATGTACCGGGGCCGCCTCTGGACCATGCGCCAGTATGCCGGGTTCGGCACCGCCCGGGAGAGCAACGAGCGCTACCGCTACCTCATGTCGCAGGGCCAGATGGGAATCTCGGTGGCTTTCGACCTCCCGACCCAGATCGGATTCGACGCCGACCACGCCTCCGCCTTCGGGGAAGTCGGCAAGGTCGGCGTGTCCATCTGCTCTCTCGAAGACATGGAGATTCTCCTCGAGGGACTTCCACTCGACAAGATATCGACCTCGATGACGATCAACGCGACGGCAGCCATCCTCCTTTGCCTCTACATCGCGGCGGCGGAAAAACGGGGCGTGCCGCCCGAGGCAATCCGGGGAACGGTTCAGAACGACATCCTCAAGGAATACATCGCCCGGGGAACCTACATCTATCCGCCCGGGCCCAGCCTCCGGCTCATCACCGACACGATCGCGTTTTGCAAGGAGCGGGTTCCGAAGTGGAACGCCATTTCCATCAGCGGCTATCACATCCGCGAGGCGGGTTCGACGGCGGTGCAGGAGGTGGCCTTCACCCTTGCGGATGGGATCACTTATGTGCAGGCCGCCCGGGACGCCGGGCTCGACGTGGACGGTATCGGAAGGCAGCTTTCGTTTTTCTTTAACGTGCACAACCACTTCACGGAAGAAATCGCCAAGTTCCGCGCCGCCCGGCGGCTCTGGGCCCGGATCATGCGGGAGCGCTTCGGCGCGAAATCCGAGGAGGCCTGCATGCTCCGGTTTCACGCCCAGACGGCGGGGAGTTCCCTCACGGCGCAGCAGCCGAGGAACAACGTCGTCCGGGTGGCGATTCAGGCGATGGCCGCCGTCCTTGGCGGGGCGCAATCGCTCCACACGAATTCGATGGACGAGGCGCTTTCCCTTCCGACAGAGGGGGCCGTGCGGCTTGCTTTGCGCACCCAGCAGATTCTGGCCGAGGAGACCCACGTCGCCGAGACGGTGGACCCGTGCGCAGGCGCGTACGCGGTCGAGGCGCTGACGGACGAGATCGAGCGGCGCGCGCGGGAGGTCATCGAGCAGATCGACGGGATGGGCGGCATGCTGCGCGCCATCGAGCGGGGATGGGTGCAGCGCGAGGTTCAGGAGAGCGCCTATCAGGCCCAGCGGGGCATCGATGAGGGCCGGAACGTTGTCGTGGGCGTGAACCGGTATGTCGCCAAGGAGGAGACGCCGATCCCCACGCTTCATATCCGGCCCGAGGTTGAGCGGGAACAATGCGAACGGCTGGCGGCCCTCAGAAAAAGACGGGATGGGGCGGAGGTCGCGGCCCGGCTTTCGCGGCTGGAGGGTGCCGCCGGGGGCGGGGAGAACCTGTTGCCGTTCATTCTGGACGCCGTGAAGGCTTACGCCACGGTGGGCGAGATTTCGTCCGTCATGCGCAAGGTGTTCGGCCTCTATCAAGAAAAAGTGGAAATTTGACTGTGCGGGCGGGGAGAACCATTCTCCCGGCAGGCCTGCTGGGGGCGGTTCTCGCCTGGGCGCTTTTTTCCGGCCCGGCCGAGGGCGCGGGCGGCAGGCTTCTTCACCTGTGCAACCCCGGCGGGGAGATCCGGGCCGATCGGACGCGCCGGGGCCTGAGAATCCGTTTTGTCGATAAGTCCGGGCGGGCCGGCGAGATCGACTTCACCCTGCGAGGATGGGAGGTTCGCTCGGCCAGCGCGGGGGACGGGAAGGCCTGCCTTGAGCTGCAAAAACGGGCGAAGGTCAGCCGAAAAAAAAGAAAGAAAGCGCGATCCGCGCGGAAGAAATCCGATAGCGTCTTGCGCGTGGAGGACGAAGTGATCGAGTATGGCGGCGCTTTCCAGGACAAGGTGATCATCCGCCGGGGTCGCCGCGTGATCGAACAAGGCGGAGAGCGAAGCACGATCAGGGAGAAGGAAATCATCGCGCCGAAGATGAAGTCGGGCCCGATGGAGACGACGCCGCAATAGCGGGCGAACGCGGGCAGCGAACGCGAAACCGGAAGGAGGCACCACCCGAAATGACCGGAAATGAAATCCGGCGGATGTTTCTGGACTATTTTGCTGACAAGGAACACCGAATTGTCCGCAGCTCCGCTCTCGTGCCCCACAACGACCCCACGCTTCTTTTCACGAACGCCGGGATGGTCCAGTTCAAGGACGTTTTCACCGGGCTGGAGCGCCGGGACTACAACCGGGCGACGAGCTCACAGAAGTGCCTGCGCGTCAGCGGAAAACACAACGACCTCGAAAACGTCGGCCGAACGGCCCGTCACCACACGTTTTTCGAAATGCTGGGGAACTTCTCCTTCGGCGATTACTTCAAGGAAAAAGCGGTCGAGTTCGCATGGGAGTTTCTCGTCGATCGCGCCGGGCTGGACGGCGATCGGATATGGGTCACAGTCTTCCGCGAGGACGACGAGGCTGCGGAGCTCTGGCAGAAGGTCGTGGGCGTCCCGCCCGATCGAATCCTCCGCTGCGATGAGAAGGACAACTTCTGGTCGATGGGAGACACGGGGCCCTGCGGTCCCTGCTCGGAGCTCATCTACGACCAGGGGTCTCATATCCCCGGCGGGCCGCCCGGAAGCCCCGACGAGGACGGCGATCGCTTCCTCGAGCTATGGAACCTCGTCTTCATGCAGTTCGACCGGGACGCCTCGGGGGCGATGAACCCCCTTCCCAAGCCCTCCGTCGATACGGGCATGGGACTTGAGCGCCTGGCGGCGGTCCTGCAGAAAGAAGAGAGCAACTTCCACACCGACCTGCTCATGCCGGTCATCGGGTTCGTGGAAGAGCTCTGCGGAAAGTCCTACGCCGGAAAGGAAAAAGAGAGCCCGAGCCCGGATGCCGACGTTTCCTTCCGCGTCATCGCGGACCACATCCGCTCGGTCAGCTTCCTCGTGGCCGATGGCATTCTTCCCAGTAACGAGGGGCGGGGCTACGTCCTCCGCCAAATTGCGCGCCGCGCCATGCGCCACGGCCGGATGCTGGGCATCGAGGAGCCCTTCCTCCACCGGGCGACCACCGTGGTCGCCGAGATGATGGGCGAAGCCTTTCCCGAGCTTCGAGAGAGCCTGAACTTCATCGCCCGCGTGACCCTCGGCGAGGAGGAGCGCTTCGCGCACACGCTGGGCCTCGGCCAGCCGCGCATGGACGAGCTCAGCATAGCGACGAAGGACGCCGGGTCATCGGTGGTGCTGGGCGAGGAAGTGTTCATCCTGCATGACACCTATGGATATCCCTTAGATCTTGCTATTGAAACAGCCGACTCTTACGGCCTCGAGATCGATCAGGCCGGCTTCGATGCGGCCATGAATCAGCAGCGCGAACGCGCCCGGGCGCACTGGAAAGGCTCGGGGGCGGAGGCTGTTTTCCCGATCTGGCACGAGATTCGGGAAAAATCCGGCGCGACGGTTTTCACCGGTTACGGAAGCCAGAGCGAGACGGCGGAGGTCGTGGCGATCGTCGAGAGCGGCGAGGGCCGGGACGCCGCCGCCGAGGGGGATGTGGTCGAGGTCGTCCTCACGAGGACACCCTTCTACGGCGAATCCGGCGGCCAGGAGGGCGACCACGGCAGGCTCACCTGGCCCGAGGGCTCGGCCGACGTGCTCGACACCCAGAAGCCCTTGCCCGACGTTTATGCCCACCGCGTCCGCGTGGAGCGCGGCACCCTCCGGGCCGGCCAGAGTGTCGAGGCCGCCGTCGACAGGGAACGTCGCGGGGCGCTCGAGCTGAACCACACGGCCACCCACATCCTCCACTACGCGCTACGCCAGGTTCTGGGCGATCATGTCAAGCAGGCGGGCTCGCACCTCTCTCCCGGCCGCCTCCGGTTCGACTTCACGCATTTTTCGCAGATGACCCCCCGTGAAAAAGAGCGCATCGAGGACATCGTGAACCAGCGCGTCCGCGAGAACGCGAAGGTCTCCACCAAGGTCATGTCCATCGATGAAGCGCTCGAGGCGGGGGCGACGGCGCTCTTCGGCGAACGCTATGGCGAAGAGGTCCGAGTCGTTTCGGTCGGCGAATTCAGCAAGGAACTTTGCGGCGGGACGCACACGAACGCCGCTGGCGATATCGGCCTCTTCCGCATCATGCACGAGGGAAGCGTCGCCTCCGGCGTGCGCCGCTTGGAATGCGCGACGGGCGAGACCGCGCTGGCGCTCATGCGGCGGGAGCAGAACATTCTGGCGGAGATCGCCGAGTTGACGAAGTCGGCGCCCTATGAGGAGGCGGGCCGCGTCCGCCAGCTTCTGGAGGAAAACCGCGCCCTCGAGCGCGATCTGCGCCAGCTCCGCGACAGGCAGTCGCGCGACGAGGTGGGTGATCTCGTCGATCAGGCACGGGAGGTGGGTGGCGTGAAAGTCCTCGCCACCCGGCGGGACGGTCTCGAGCCGGGGGGCATGCGGGGGCTGATCGACGCCGCGAAGGGAAACCTCAAGAGCGGGGTGGCGGTCATCGTCTCCGTGACGGACGGCAAGGTGTCCATCGCCGCCGGGGTGACGAAAGACCTCTCGGGCCGTCTGCACGCCGGGAATCTGGTGAAAGAGATGGCAGGTCTCGTCGGCGGAAAAGGGGGCGGCCGCCCCGATTTCGCCCAGGCGGGTGGACGGGATGTCAGCAAGGTGGACGAAGCGCTCGCCGCCGTTCCCGGAATCATCGAAAAAATGGCGTGATCGAAAACGCCTCAAGGATTTCTGATTGAAATCAGACAGGATCATGTTTTGACATCCGCATCCAGCGTCGGCGAAGCAGCCGTCCGGGTCCAGAAGAGACGGCTCTCTTCCCTGGTCCTGCTCCATATCGCGAACGACTCATATTTCGGCTTTCTTCCTCCGATCCTTCCGCTGCTGATCGTGCAGATGAGCCTGACCGACAGTCTGGCGGCCCTGCTTTCGAGCATGTTCGCGCTCACTGGGGCGGTGGGCCAGCCGCTCTTCGGCTACTTTTCGGACCGGGTGCGGAAAGGCTGGCTCGTCGCGCTGGGTCCGATTCTCGGGGGGTTAATGACCCTGCTGGTCTACATGCCGAACTACCCTGCGATGCTCCTGCTCCTGTTGTTTGCGGGGACCGGGTCGGCGTGCTTCCATCCGGTCGCCTCGGTGATTGCGACCCAGATCTCGGGCAACCGAAAAGGGCTCGGTGTTTCCATCTACGTAGCGGGCGGGCGTCTCGGCGTCGGGCTCGGGGCCGCCGGGGCGACGTTCATCGTCACGAACTGGGGGTTGGACGCCATTCCCATCGGAGGGGCCATTGGCGTCTTGATCGGTCTTCCGTATTTGTTCCTCGCCCCGTCGATCGAAAGCGGCCCGGGCTCGACGGTCATGAATTTTGGGGAGACCCTGCGCTCCCTGAAGAGCGTGGGGCGCCCGTTGATCCTCATGTGGTTCGTCAACCTATCCCGAACGATAGTCACAATGAGCGTCGGGACGTTCATGCCGCTTTACATCGTTCGCGGCGGCGGATCGATTGGCGAGGGCGGATGGGCGGTGACCCTGTTCCTGTTCTCGGCCGCCGCCGGGGGGATCTACGGCGGGCATCTTTCGGACCGCATTGGGCGGCGCACCGTGATGATCGGCGGGATGCTCATCGGAACGCCGGTGCTGGGCGCTTCGTTCCTGGTGGGGGGAATATTACAGACCGCTCTCCTGATGGCATCCGGGGCGATTCTCTACGCCCCGATGGGCGTCTCGGTGACGTACGCGCAGGAAGTTTCGCCCGAGCACAAGGCCCTGGTGTCGAGCTTCATGCTCGGTGTGGTCTGGTTCTTCGCGAGCATGAGCACCATTGGCGTGGGCGCCCTGAGCGACCTGATCGGGCTTTCGACGGTGCTTCCCCTGACCTGTGCCGCCGTGGGCGGAATCGGCGCGATTCTGGCGTTCGGTCTGCCCCGGATCAGGCACGCCGAATAAAGAGCCATGTCGAAAAAATTCACGCCGCTGGCGGTGGAAAAAGAGATCGCCGAGGAGATCGCGGGCACGCTGGGGCGGATCGGGCGGGAACTGACGAAGTTCCACCAGCGGGCCTGGCGGGCGATGGAGCGGTGGGAGCGGTGCCCGGCGGCGGCCGCCGCCCGAAAGGCGCGCCTGGAGCAGGTGCTCCACCAGGCGATGGATGATGCCGAGAAGTACCGGTACTACCTCATCGTCCAGCGAGAGGCGATGGGGCTGCGCGATCACACCGAGGTGGGGCGAAAATATCCCCTGCCGAAGATCGAGGGGAGGACGCCCGCCGCGGGCGACCCGGCTAGCCCTCGCCTTGCTTTTCCCGGAGTTTTTTCACGAGGCCGCCGTAGGAGGACTTCCGGAGAAACGAACGGAACTGCTGGCGGTAGGTGTTGACGAGGCTGACGCCTTCGACGATGACGTCGTACACCATCCACTTGTTGGCCACTTTGTGCATGCGGTAAGTGATGGCGATTTCCTGCTTTCGCTTGGTCACGATGAGGGTTTTCACCCGGGCGAATTCGTCGTCGGCCTTTTCCTTGAGGTATTGGATTTTTTCGTCCGTGTAGCTTTCGATCTTGCCGATGTAGCTTTTCCCGAGAATTCCGCTGAAAAGGACGACAAACTCTTCCCGTTCCTTGCTGTTCCGCTTTTTCCAGTGCCGGGCGAGGGAGCGGCGGGCCATTTCCTCGAAGTCGAATCGCTTGCCAATCGCCTGGAGCAGCTTCGAGCGGCGCTCGGTTTTCTTGGCGTCTCCCTTGAGGCTGGTGTCGCGGAGAATGTCGAGGACGGAGTTGATGCCCGATTTGAGCTGCTGGGTGGGCTCGCCCGCTGCGGCGGGGGCCGCCCAGAATGCGAGGGCAATCGCCGCGGCCAGGATAAAGAGCACGAAGGATTTGAAAACGGGCGTTGATTTCATCTGGACGTCATCTCCTCGATCTGCCTTTTCCGCCAGGCAGGCGGCGGGAAGCGGCGCGTGGAACCCCCGTATCGAGACGGCGGGGGGTTCCGAAAATCCCTCTTATTTTACCTTACCGTAGATGAATTCGCCGAGAAGTTTTTCGATGTCGATGGGGGGCTCCGTCTCCCGGATCAGCCCGCCAGGCTTGATGATTTTATCGGATCCGCCCTGGCTCAGGCGAATGTATTTGTCTCCCAGAATGCCTTTTGTGCGGATGGAGGCGATGGAATCATGGGAGAGCTCGACGGAGTCGTTGATCCGCATCGTGACGAGTGCCTCTTCGCCGTCGAGCGCGATTTTATCGACCCAGCCGACTTTGACGCCCGCCATTTCGATCGAGGCGCCCGAACGCAGGCCCGTGACGGAGGAGAACTTGGCGCCGATTTTGTACGAGGAGTTGCCGAACAGATCCAGGCCGCCCAGCTGGATGGACAGGTAACCGAGTGCCAGGATTCCGATCAGGACGAATATGCCGACGGAAAATTCAATATCTCGTTGGGACAATTGTCCTTCCTCTCGTCATTTTAGAAAAGAATCGAAGTCAGGACATAATCCCCGACCAGGATCAGGACGGTGGACAGAACGACCGCCGAGGTCGTGGCTCTTCCCACGCCTTCGGCGCCGTGCCCGCAATGGTATCCCTTATAGCAACAAACCCAGGTGACCAGAATCGCGAAAACCAGGGATTTCCAGATTCCCCCGGTGATGTCGAGCATTTCCACCTGGGCCTGCATCTCGCCGAGGTAGGTGCCCCCGCTCAGGCCGAGCAGCTTCACGCCGATGAGATAGCCTCCGAAGATGCCTACCACGTCGAAAAGCGCGGTCAGCAGGGGAATCGCGATGATGCCGGCGGCGATGCGGGGGGAGACGAGCCGCTGGACGGGATTGACGGCCATGGTCTTGAGCGCGTCGACCTGCTCGGTGATGACCATGATTCCGATTTCGGCTGCCATGGCGGAACCGGCCCGGCCTGCGATGACCAGGGCCGAGAGCACGGGCCCGAGCTCTCGGATGAGGCTCAGGGCGACGGCGGGGCCGAGCAGGCCCTCGGAACCGAATTTGGAGAGCGTGTAGAACCCCTGAAGGGCGAGCACCATTCCCGTGAAGAGGGAGGTGAGGATGACGATGGAAAGGGAGCCGACTCCGATGAAGTTGATCTGTTTCACGATCAGCGAGGGGCGCCAGGGGGGAAGAATGAGGCACCAGACGGCGAAGAGGAGGAAGATGGCCATCCTCCCCATTTCGGAGACAAGGTCGAGAGTCTGCCGCCCGAGGGCCGATATGCCCCCGGCAACGGCTGAGCCTGAACCCAACCGGCTATCCATGAGATCAATTCCTGCGGGCGAACGGGCTGGCCAGCGCGATGGCTGCCCGGCCGGGCGAAGGGGCGCATATATCGGCGGGGGGGCCAAAAATGCTGAAAAAATTCTGGCGCTAGTGTATCTTTCCCTGACGCCGAAAGGCAAATGGCGCCGCTCGGGTTTTTGGCTGGAATTGTTTGTTTTTAGGCTCTATACCGGGGTTTCGGATGGAGCGGCTCGAAATGGGGCCGCGAGGAGGGACTCTCTTCCCCCGGGATGCAGCGCTTTTCGGGCGAAATTCCGGTTTCCCGATTTTTCGTTGTTGGAGATGTCCGCTATGGCAGAGGAAAAGGAGTTGCGGCCGCTTTCGAGATATCTGGAGTTCGGCGTGCGGCTCTACCGGGAGGATTTCACCCAGCTCACGGCCGGGGCGCTCTTGGTTTATGTTCCCATATCGCTGCTGGTCCTTTTCATTCATCCTGCGATGGAAAACATCCCCAAGAATGTGGAAGGGATTATCGCGCTCCTCCCTCGGATGCTCGTTTCCCAGTTGATGCTGCGTGTGCTCCAGACGTTCGTGCTGATCATGATCATCCTGAGAATCGATGCGCGGAGAAAGTCGGGGGAGGACGTCTGGGACTTCTCCACGGCTTATGCCTGTTTCGGACGCGTGGTGCTGGTCGACCTGGTGTATTTTTTCGGGCTTCAGATAACGGGATTCGTGGTCTTCTGGGTGGCGATGATGGTGGCGGGACTCCTCTTGGGCAGCAACCCGATGGCGTTTCTCGTTGCCGGCATGATCGCCATGGCCGTTTTAATGGGTCCATTTGTCCGCTATTATTTTGCTTCGTACGTCTCGCTTTTTCACAAGACACGCCTTACCGAATCCTTTCAGCTCGCCGGTGTCCTCTCCTCGGGCGGCGAGCGCCTCGTCATCTCCTTGTTGATCCCCTTCTTTTTTCTCTGGTTTATGGTCTGGGTGGTTTCGACCATTTTATTCGGAGGAGGCATCCTTGGGTCACTGATGTTTCAGGCCGGGGTGATGACGACATCGATCCCTTATTTTATCGCTTCCTACCTCCTTTATCTCGACCTCGCCCCGCCGGAAGCTGATGACAAGAGCGCGGCGGGCGGGGGGGAAATCCCCGGCGTTATCGATCCGTTTGGGTCCGAGCCGCCCGGAGCCGCACCGGGCGGAGAAAATCCGGAAGAGAACCATCCTCCCACGGAGTAGGCCCGCCGCAAAGCCGCTCCGCCCGGATTCATCCCCGGCCGGACAAGCTCCGTCTGATGGGAAATTACCCGAAACGAGAAAAGCCTAAAGCGCAAACCCCGCCCTAAAGCGCGATCTCGATCTCCAGGCCGTCGTAGGCCATCTCGACGCCTTCGGGCAGGGAGCGGTTCGTCTCGTGATATTCCAGCTCGTAGTTGGTGTGGGTGAAGTAGGTTTTCTCGGGCTTGAGAATGTCGACGACCTCGAGCGCCTGTTCCACGGTGAAGTGCGAAGGGTGCTCCCGGTGCCGCAGCGCGTCGAGGATGAGCACCCTGACCCCGTTGAGAATCTCCATTGACTCGGGCGAAATCCCGCTGCAGTCCGTCGCGTAGGCAAAGTCTCCGACCCGGATTCCCATCACGAGCGAGCCGCCGTGCTCAAGCGGGAAGGGGCGGATGCACATCCCGGCCGCCTCGAAGGGTGTCCCGTCCACGTCCGCCAGCGTCAGCTGGGGCCGGAAGCCGGTGTATTTCTCCTCCTCTCCGAAGATGTAGCGAAAATTTCGGCGGAGCACCTTCGCCGTATCGGGGTAGGCGTAGCACGGGATCGTTTTTTTCATGATGAAGTTGAAGACGCGCAGATCGTCGATGCCGTGGGTGTGGTCGGCGTGATGGTGGGTATAGACCACGGCGTCCACGCGGCGGATATTGTGCGTCAGCGCCTGCTGTCTCAGATCGGGCCCGGAATCGACGAGGAGATTCGCGTCCTCGTTTTCGATCAGGATGCTGGCCCGCAGCCGTTTGTTGCGCGGATCGTCCGAAAGACAGGTCGGCTCCAGACAGCCGATGGCCGGAACGCCCGTTGACGTCCCGCAGCCGAGAACAATGACGCGGGCCGTCCCGCTCACGCAACGGCCTCGGCCAATGCCTTCGCCGCCTGATCCACATCCTCGCGGGCCACGTCGATATGCGTGACCGCCCGTATCGTCGAGTTCCCGAAAACGGAAAAGCCGACGCCCCGTTCCTTCAGGCGGCCGCTTATCTCCGGGGCCGAAAGATTCGTTCCGGAAACATCCAGGAAGACGATGTTCGTCGGAGTGTTCTCGTACATGTGCCGAACGCCCGGAACGTCCGCGGTCAATTCGGCGAACCGCCGGGCGTTTTCATGGTCCTCCGCCAGGCGCTCGACATGATTTTCAAGAGCGTAAAGCCCCGCCGCGGCGAGGATGCCTGCCTGACGCCAGCCACCGCCCAGGAATTTCTTGCACTTCCAGGCTTTCCGGATGAATTCTTTCGGTCCGAGGAGAAGAGAGCCCACCGGACAACCCAGCCCTTTCGAGAGGCAGAAGTTCAGGGAATCGCACTGCTCTCCCCACTCCCGGGGCGAAACGCCTGAGGCGACGATGGCGTTGAAAATCCGCGCCCCGTCGATGTGGAGCGGAATCCCTTTTTGAAGAGAAAGGGCGCGAAGGCTTTTCAATTTTTCCAGAGGGAAAATCTGACCGCCTCCGGCGTTATGCGTATTCTCGACCCAGATGATCGCGCTGCGCGGCGTCCGCTCGGCCAGCGCGCGATGAACGGACTCCGCCTCTTCCCGGGAGTAGACCCCTCGTTCGGCGTCGACGAAAGAAAACTGGACCCCCGAAATCAGGGCGGCGGCGCCCAGCTCGCTCCGGTAGGGATGGCATGTCGGATCGGCGATGATCTCATCGCCCGGATTCGTATAGACCTTGATGGCGATCTGGTTCGCCTGCGTCCCCGTAGGGACGAACAGGGCGGTTTCCTTGCCGAACATCGAGGCGGCGCGCTCGAGCAGGGCGTTGACCGTCGGGTCTTCGCCCGAGGAATCGTCGCCCACCTCCGCCCGCGTCATTGCCTCGCGCATCGCGGGCGTGGGCCGGGTCGCCGTGTCGCTTCTCATGTCGATAAAGCGTCGGCTCACGGTTCTCTCCAAGATATGGGTTCCCGGGTGTTTAGGAGTCCGGTTCAATATAATCGGCGTTTCGGAATGTCTCAACCGCCTGGTAGATTTTTTGTTTGACGAAAATGTCGACCAGTTCCGGGCAGAGATGGCCGTCCTTGACCTCCCACCGGAGAATCTCGATGGCCTTTTCGAGCGAGGCGGCTTTTTTGTAAGGCCGGTCCGAGGCCGTCAGCGCGTCGAAAATGTCGCAGACGCACATGAGTTTTGCCTGGAGGACAATCTCGTCCTCGCTCAAACCGCGCGGATAGCCCTCTCCGTTCAGCTTTTCGTGGTGCCCGTGGGCGATTTCGGGAATGCCGCGCAGCTCTTTTGTCCAGGGAATCTGAACGAGGAAATCGTAGCTTTGCGAGGCGTGGGACTCGATTTCCTTTCTTTCCTCGTTGGTGAGATTTCCCTTTTTCAGGGAAAGGGCCTGAAATTCCTTAGGCGTTAAATAGGGTTTTTCCCTTCCGTCAGAATCGCAGTAGTACAGGTCTCCCAGCTTTGCCAGCTCATCGAACTCCCCGTCGGGCATCATCGTCGGAACGTCCGCCCGGAGGATCAGATCGAGATATGCCCGGGTCTCGGTGATTCTCCGGCTTTGCTCTTTCCGGAGTTCTTCGACGTTTTCTTTGTCTCCATCCAGCGCGCGCTGGATGATCCTGTCCTGGAACTCGCCTTGAATGCTCTGCATGATGAAATTAAAGCGGTTTTTAATGGCTTCCAGTTGCACCGGATAGAGCTTGTTTTCTTTCAAAAGAACCTGCTCCTGGACTCCGATTTTTCCGAAGTCATGGAGCAGCCCGGCGTAGCGGAGCTCCTTCATCTGCTCTTCGGTAAATGTGACGCCGGCGTAACGCCCCTCTTTCGTATCGCTGACCGCCTGCGCCAGGGCGCAGGTGAGGTCGGTGACGCGCTCCGAGTGACCCGAGGTGGTGGGGTCCCGTTGCTCGATTGCGTGGGCGGACGCTTTCACCAGTCCTTCGAAAGTGGATTGAATGCTTTCGATCAACATCGTTTTTTCCAGGGCCACGGCCGCCTGGCTGGCGAGGGACTGGATGATGTGCTGAATGGCCGGGTCGAAGGCGATGACTTCTTTTTCGGCGGTTTCCGGATCCGAAAGCAGAATGTCCGGCGACATTTTCGCGTTGATGAGCTGGAGAACGCCGATAATTTCGTTCTTGTGATCCACCATCGGAACAACCAGCATGGATTTGCTCCGGTAGTCCACGCTGAGATCGAAGCTCTGGTTGAATCCGTATTCCACGCCAGCCGGTATCTGATAAACGTCCGAGATGTTGAGTGTCTCGCCGGTCAATGCCACGTAGCCCGAAATGCTGGCCTTGGAGGTGGGCATGACGAATTCCTTGAACGGAATATCCCTCGAGTCGTTTTGGGTGTGTTTGAAGCGCAGGTTTTTTTCGCCGTTGGAAAATTCCTCGACCAGGTAGAGGCTTCCCGCGTCCGCTTTCGTCAGCTCGCGGCTCCGGGTCAATATCAGGTCGAGCAGCCTGTGATTGTCCTGTTCGGCGGAGAGCGCGATCCCGATCTGGGTCAGATTTTCCAGGTTGCGGGAGATGACTTCTCCGTGAACTTTGTTCCGGTGGGACGAGAGCCGGTTTCTTGCCTGCCGGAATGCCGCCCGGAGGGCGTAGACAAGCGTCGCGCCGGTGATCGGCATTTGAAGAATGCCCGCGGCCAGTTCCGAAGATTCTCCGTGAAGCGCGGTTTCGTCGCCGGGCGGCACGACGGAAACGAAGGAAACCGGAATCCCGTCCCGGCAGGTTTCATTCAGCTGCTCCAACTCCTTCTCGTCCGCCAGATACTCATCGAGGAGGATAACGCTCAACGCCTCCGGAACAGCGTGGATTTCATAAAGCGAATGAACGCACCGCAGGGAAAATCCGTTCCGGCGAACGATGTCTCCCCATTCTTCCATCGGGAAATGGGAAGAGTGATAAACAATCTGGGGAAGGTGGCTGCTGAAATTGTCCGGACTTTCCGTCAAGGCCACGGCAGATTCCGTCTTCATTGTCTCTCCGATGGAACAGGAGGTTAAAAGTCTGAGGATCAATCGGTTGCGGTAAAACCTCTCCGCCCCGATTGTATCATTTTTCCCCACCGGCGCGGAGATTACCTGAAATCTCCTTTCTGATAATAAAGATAAAGGTAATTCAAAAGGTGCCTTTAATTGAAACAAATTGCCGGGGATTTTATTTGGAGAAATGCATGATTCCACAAAACGGCGCGGGGGAGGTGCCCGCCGACCGCCCAGGTTGTCATTCTGAACGGAGCGGAGCGGAGTGAAGAATCTTCGGGAGAACCGAATCCCATCGCCATTACCAGAGATTCTTCGCCTGCGGCTCAGAATGACGTGGACCCGTTTCTCCCAGCATTTCCTGTAGCGCGTTTTGCCCGCTTGTCCCTTATATTGGCTACCGGGCGCGGTGCGCCCGGCGGGGGTCTTCCGGGAGATTCCGGGTTATTCCGGGGAAAAAGTCCGCCCCTTGCGATTCGGCGGCTTCCTTTTCCGGGGACACCTTTTGGCGTCTCTGATCGCCCCGGCACCAAAAACAGATAAGATGCATTTTTTCGATTCAATGAAAACCGCCGGAGAAAATTTTGGACGAAGATATTCTCACACCGGAGGAGGCGGAAAAAGCCCGGCGGTACCAGATGCGCCGCCTGTGGCTCG
>CAMYJL010000006.1 GCA_947258645.1 uncultured Nitrospinota bacterium | reverse complement strand
GTCCATGACGGAGATGAATGTGCCGAACATGACGGAGAGCGTCAGCATCCCCCGGTTGGCGACCGGAACGAAAATCTCCTCGGCGCCCGAGGCCCCTGCGGTTTGTGTGGGGGAATTCATCCAGCGAGATCAGGGGATACGGGGCTGGTTTTTCTGGACGCGGCTCGGGTAGGCGAGCAGGCGCAGGCCGCTGCGATCGCGGACATCCACCGACACTTCCGCGGACATTCCCACGAGCAGGGGGTACTGGGGCGGGGGTGCATTGTCCAGAACGATTTTGACGGGAACGCGCCGGGTGATCTTCACCCAGTTGCCGGTGGCGTTTTCGGGGGGGAGAAGGGAGAAAGCGTCACCGGTTCCGGAATAGACGCTGTCCACGCGTCCCTTGAAAATTTTGCCGGGAAAGGCGTCGATGGTGATGGCGACGGGCTGGCCGACGTGGATATCTTCCAGCTGAACTTCCTTGAAATTGGCCCGGATATAAGCCTTGCGCAGCTGGACGATGACGAGCAGGGGACGCCCTGCATCGACATAGGTTCCGGGGTCCACCGTCTTGTTCACGTATCCCGAAACCGGCGCCTGAATATCGGTGTAGGAAAGGAGAAGCTGTGCCTCCTTCAGGTTGGCCTTCGCTTGGGCCATCTCGGCTTTCAGTGATTCGGAGTCGAACGATTTAATCTCCTCGGAGCTCCCCTCGTTCCTTGCCAGATCGACGGAGGCCTTGAACTCTTTGAGCTGTTGTTCCAGGGCGGCCACCTTTTCTTCTTCGACCTGGAGGGCGGCACGGGATGCGTCGTAGTTGGCTTTCGCCACCTCCTGGTAGGCCCGGGTCAAGGTCAGGGTTTCGTCCGAGATCACGCGTTCCTTATGGAGCCGCTGCTTTCTTTTTAGATCGTCAGCGGTTCTTGTGAGGGTGGCGGCCATTGCCTTGGTCTCGTTCCGCCGCTGCATCAGGAGGGCCCGGGCAGAGAGGAGCGTCTTTCGCAGTGTGCTTTGGCGCGCCTGCGCTTCGTCCAGGAGGGCTCTTCCGCGCCCCTGGGAGTAGGTGACCGAGACTTTGCTCGACTCGTACCGGGCCTTTGCGACCGCGACCGCCGCCCGGGCTTTTTCCACCGCCACCTCGAAGCGTCTCCGGTCGAGCTGGACCAGTCGGTCGCCCGCGTGAACGGCCTGGTTGTCCGTGACGAAAAGCTTGTTCACGATACCGGGAATCTGGGCGCTGACGGGGACGGTGGTCGCCTGGACATAGGCGTTGTCGGTGATCTCGAAGTTCTGCCGATGGTCCCACCACAGGTAGAGGGCCTGCCCGCGAGGATGACGGCGGTCAGAATGATAAACGCAGAGAGCTTCCGCAACCTGAATCGGGGACGGACCCTGGGAAGTTCGCTGAGTATCTTCTCCTCCGGGATCTCCGGATTTTCCGGCTCGCCGCTGGCAGGAGGAGATGGATCTTTATCTGGCATCCGCATCGTTCCTGATGTGGCGGTTCATGCGCCACGTCTTGTAGGCAGCAAAAAGAAAATTTAATCTCTTCCTTCAAACATCGGCGCATTCAATATGGAACACAGTTCACCTTACACCCGCTCCGAGTGGGATGTCACCAGCTTCCGGTGCGGGAAGAAGGCGGGGTATAGGGGGTGAGGTCTTTTTTGAAGCGTCGGATCGCCGCGTTGAATCCGCTTATTTTAAGGTGCTTTCGGGTATCCGGTGGTTTTTCTCACCCGCTCCATTTGTTCCTGGTGAAGCGCGTCGTGAATTCCCATGTAGGACATGCGGTCGTAGACATTCTGGTCGCCGTAGCGCGTGTTCGGCGGAACCAGCCGCTCAAGATCAAAGGCGCGGGAAGGAAGAAGCGCCTTGTTCGTCTCTTCCCGGGAGGGCAGGAGCAGGGGGATCATTTCGGACAGCGGACGTTCTCCTTTCGGGAACAAATGCTCCGGCGCATCGACGCGGCCCTGTTCGCGGCGGCGGAGTTGATCCAGCGACAGTTTTTGGGGGTTCGAGGGCGTCGTGTCCCAGTTCCCCGACGCCTTTGCCTTCTCGAGAAATTCCACCAGCGTCTTCCGCGCCCAGGCGTCCGTGATCAGGATGTGCTCGGTGCCCTCGGCGATGGACCACTCGCCATCCGGCGGGCGCCATGCCGCCTGTGCGTCGCTGACGCCTTCGAGAAAGCGGACCAGCTCCCTCCGGTCTCCTAGGGCGGAAGCCACAGCGGCGTCGAATTTTTCTTCCGGGGTCATGGTAGTTCCTTTTTCGTTTCTGGTTATTTCGCCGCGTCCACTTTTTCCCTGATCCAGCGGAACGACTCGGGCGCCCATTCCTCGAAATATTTGAACGCGCAGTGTCCGTCGTCGGGGTAGATGCGCGCCTCCTTGCCCGTGACGGGGCCGTGCTCGAGCATGTAGTAGATGTTCCCGATTGGGGCGAGGTGATCCTGCTTGCCGTTGATCATGAGGATCGGGCAGACGATCTTGTCCACGATGCCGAGCTCGCTGAGCGCCCAGCGCTTGAAGTTCGCCTCTTCTTTTTCCACCGATGTGGGCGCGAAGCTGGGAGCGTCGCCCGGCGCGCCGTAGATGACGCTGGAGCGTTTGTTGCGCATCTCCACGAAATTCTCGATTTCTTCCTTGCTCATCCGGTAGCCGTAGGGGTGCCCCGCGCTCGCAACGGCGCACCGCACCCGCTCGGGATAGGAGCCCGCCAGCAGCATGACGGAATGTCCTCCCCGGCTGATGCCGAAAGCGCCGATGCAGTCCGCGTCCACCTCGGGCCGCCCCGCCAGGTAGTCAATCGCCGCCATCCACGCCTTCACGGACTCAGGCTCGTAGGGAAAAGGGTTTTCTCCCGTGCCCGGCCCGTCCATCACGAGGGAGGCAAGCCCGTTGTCCATCGCCATCTCGCCCGCCCAGCCGCGGTCTTCCTTGAACATGTCCCCGCCGCACATGATCAGGACGGCCGGCGCGGGATTCTCGGCGCTCGCGCCCTTGGGTGCTCTGAAGTGGGAGACGATCGATTTTCCCTCGCATTCGACATTCACGGTCTCCATCGGGGGATCGAGAAAATCGCACGAGCGGAGATAGGCCCGGATGCAGTCCTGGTTGGCCTCTTCCTTGAGGAGTGTGAGCGGCCGGGGAAAGCGGGCGAGGCTGTAGAAAGTCTTGGCCTGAAGAAACTTCACCCGGGCCGCCTGGCCGTCCCCTTTGGCGGCAAGTTCCTCGGCCTCGTCCTCGAAGCGTTTCCCGAGGTCGCGCCAGACGGGAACCCAGAGGTTGTCCGTCGTTCCCTTGAGGGTGGCCACTGTGTCCTTGAGGAGCTGCAAGTCATCGATCATGTAGAACCAGCGCCGATAGAAGCCGCCGTGCTCCACCACAAAGGGATCCTCGCTCGGCGCAAGCGGCAATGATTCGAGAATGGCAGTATCGCTCATCGGATGTCCTCCTTGATGTTGAATGTTTTAGTTTAAATTTTGCTATCTAAATATATGAACATTCATACTCTGAATTCCATCGTTTCTATGTCAATTTCCTCCGGCCCGGTAGCGTCAGTGCGACGCCGGACTCCAGGCAGATGACCACAACCAGAACCTGAAGCGCCGTCTGGATGCCCAGCCAGTCGCCGAGCGCGCCCATTCCCGTCAGTGTGAAGCCGGAGATGAACCAGTTTCCCCCCTGCATGAGGCTGGCCGCAAGGGCGGGGCGGTTCGGCATGAGCTCCTGCGCGTAGGCCACACTCACCCCCATCGAGCTGTGGAGCAACAGGCCCAGCGGAAGCATGACGGCAAACTGAAGGGCGCCCTCGGTGTTCAGGAACAAAAGAAACGCCGGGATGAGCATCAGCGCCGTTCCGACGATAACGTTCTTTCGCCCGATTCGGTCCGAGAGCCATCCCCCGGCGATCCCTCCCGCGGCCCCCGAGGCGAGGAGCAGGGTCAGCGCGCCCCCTCCCGTCCAGAGCGAGCCGCCCCGGGAGGCGAAGTAGAGCGGTATGAAGGCGTAGAGATTAATCATCACCATGTTCCGAAAAATGTTGATGACGTAGAGAAGAGCCATGGACCGCCAGGCCCCGCCTGGCGCCCCCGAGGGCTTTTCTTCTGCTTTTCCTTCCCGTCGCCCGCCAGGCTTCTTTGCCCCGGTTTCCGGCGGAAATTTCTTGAGGACCACCATCGAGGCGAGGTAGAGGAGCGTCGCCCATGCCAAACCTTTGAGCCCGAGAACGGAGACGAGGGAGAGCGCGACGATGGGGCCGCACGCATGACCGAGCCGCCCGGCGGCGACGTAGGAGGACATCACCAGCCCCCGGCGCCCGCTCGAAATCGCTCTCGCCCGCGACGCGGCGGCGGGATGAAAGCAGGCCGCCCCGAACGAGCCGACGGAGAGCATCGCCGCGAGACTCCAGAACCCGGTCGCGAAGCCAATCGCGGTCCGGAACGGGCCGACGATGAGTGGCGTCGCCACCAGCCACCACTGGCTCGGATAGCGGTCGGTCAGCCAGCCGAACAGGGGCTGGGGGAGCGATGTGGAAAAGCTTCGGATCGACATGATGACGCCGATCATCGTCAGGCTCAGGCCGAGTTCCTTTGCGATCAGCGGCGTCAGGGGTGCAAAGAACGCGCCCGCCATGTCGTTCACGGCGTGGGCGAAAATGAGCGAGAAAAATGCGGTTTTCTGGATGTCCCCGAATCTTCCCGCCGCCCGGGCTTCCTCCTCCGTCAATGAATCCTCCCGATCCCTGTTAAACAACCGGGAGTTCGAATGGGTATTTGGTCACGAGCTCGTTTCCGTTTTCGGTGATGATGTAGGTCCTCCCGAAGAACATGCCCAGCCGCCCGTCCTTCGTGGCGGGATTCGGCTCGCTCATGATGACCATGCCGGCCTGGAGCGTCTGCTCGTAGTCCGCTCCGTGTATCTCCTCCATCCGGATGTGGGGGGAGGAAGTCGCGATGTCGATTCCGTGGCAGAGCGTAGGGCGGCCCGTGTAGCCGTTGTCGACGATGACGTGGCCGGCCAGCCGCACGTCCTCGAGGGTGCTGCCCGGTTTCAGGGCGGCGTCAATGGCGTTCGCGCTCGGGAGAACGGCCTCGTCCCAGAGCTTTTGGGCCGCCTCGGTGGGCTCGCCGACGCAGACGGGGTTTCCGATCTGGACGGTGACGCCGCCGTAGCCGGCCGCCATCTCGTTGTTGATGATGTCTCCCGCCTCGAGGGGCCGATCCGAGGGGTTCGGGTTGCCGAATATCTGTGCGGGGTTTTTCATGGAAGTGATCCCCATGATGCAGAAGTGCGGGTATCCCCCCCCGTCGGCGATGGCGAAGTTCGCGCTCGCCGCCAGCTGGCGCTCGGTCACGCCGGGCTTCGCCCGTTCGACGACGGCCTCGAGCGCCCGATCGGCGAGTTCGCCCGCCTTGCGGTACATTGCCATCTCCTCCTCGCTCTTGATGTACCAGAGCTTGTGGAAGAAATCGGGGAGGAAGACGAAATTCGCATTGGGCAGCTCTTCCTGCATGTCCTGAAAATAGTTCACGGGAAGATACTCGGGTCCCCAGCCCTCCATGTTGATCGAGGTGATGCCGATATTTCCGGCTTCGAGGCCCAGCTCCTTGATGCGCGCCGCCGCGCCCTTTCCGTAGCCGCCCACGCTGCGCACCGGGCGGACATCCTTGATGCCCGCGGCCTGCTGACGGACGCCGAAGATGTGGGTGCCCGACATGGGGTAGAGGAGGGTCGGCTCTCCGTCGGCCGGAAAGACGGCGTAGTTGGCCACGCTCCGGTAGTCCATGTGGCCGGTGAGCCAGACGAGGCTGCCCCACATGCTCATCAGGTTGCAGCTTCCGCCAAGGATGAGGCAGTCCACGCCCGCCTCTTTCATCGCGGCCCGCGTGGCCTCCCTGCGGCGCTCGAATTCCTTGTCGGAAAAGCGGGGATAAACCGCGTCCTTGTGCCAGGGCGAGTCTTCGAGGTTGTTGAAAACACGCCCTTCGTGAAGCGATCCGCACACCTTGGAAAACTCGAATTCGCCCATTGTCGGCTCCTTTTGGCGTCGGCGCCGCGGATGAGCGCGGCGGAAAAAAACGGAAAATAGAAATCGGCGGCCTAGAGGACGAACAACTCGTCAGGCGTCTTGCTCACGCGCTCGTTTCCGTCCTCGGTGATGATGTAGGTCCGGCCCCAGAAGAGGCCCAGCTTGCCGTCCGGAGTGATCGGATTCGGTTCGCTCATGAGCACCATGCCGGGGAACATCGTCCGTTCATAGTCTTCAGCGACGATCCGGTCAAAGCTGACGCTCGGGTCGGAGCTGCAGATATCCATTCCGTGCATGAGAATGGGCCGCCCGGTGTAGCCGCGATCGGTCATCGTTTCTCCGGCCTTGAGGAGGTCATCCATCGTCTTGCCGGGGCGGAGCGCTTCTTCCATCGCCATCGCTGTCGGAAGAACAGCCTCCTCCCAGAGGTTTTTCACAATGTCGGTGGGTTTTCCCACGCAGATGGGGTTGCCGATCTGAGAGGTGACGCCACAGTAGCCCGCCGCCAGTTCGTTGTTGATGAGGTCGCCCTCCTCGAGTACCCGATCCGAGGGGTTGGGGTTGCCGAATATCTGGGAGGGATCTTCCATCGATGTAATTCCCAAAATGCACAGATGGGGATATCCCCCGCCGGCCGACATCGCGAAAGCCGCCCGGGCGGCGAGTTCGCGCTCGGTCGCACCGGGTTTGGCGTGTTCGAGGACGGCCTCATGGGCGCGGTCGCACAGCTCGCCCGCCTTTCGGTAGAGGTCCAGCTCCTCGGGGCTCTTCTTGACCCAGAGCTTGTGGAAGATTTTGGGAACGAAAGAGATGTTCGCTTTCGGCAACCCCTCGATGAGCTCCAGGTAGAAGTTCGCGGGGATGAACTCGGCCCACTTTTCCATGTTGACCGAGGTGAGGCCGATGCTTCCGGTCTCAAGCCCCAGCTCCTTGATTCGGGTCACCATCATCTTTCCGAAGCCGCCCGCCTTTCCGCGCACGGAGCGGATGTCCTGAACGCCTTTCGCCTGCGCCCGCGCGGACCAGATGTGCGAGTTCGCCATCGGGTAGAGGAGGGTGGGCTCGCCCTTGAGCGGGAAGACGACGTACTGGGCCATCGTTCGATGATCCATGTGGCCGGTGAGCCAGACGAGTCCGCCCCACATGCTCATCAGGTTGGAGCCGCCGCCGACGATCAGGCAGTCGTATCCCTGCGCTTTCATTTCTTCGCGAAGCGCCTCGTGCCTGCGTTTGTATTCCTCGGGCGACGGACTGGGATAGATGGAATCTTTGTGCCAGACCGCGTCTTTTAAATTGACCATGGCCTCGGTCGAGTGGATATCAAGCCTTTTGCCGGAAGAGTTGTTCATTTTTCTCTCCTTCCGTTCCCGCGTGCCGGGTGAGGTTCAGCGCCGGCGAAGGGGCTCTTTGTGGGAAGGCCCGATGGCCATGGCCACCGCGCTGGGAGACTCACTGTATGGGTTGGAAAGATCGGCGATGATCTTTGAGAGTTGCGCGGCCCCTTTCTGAATCTGATCCGAGAGGGTATCGAGTCTTTTTTCGGAAAACGGCCGCTCCTTCACCACGAGACTCAGGCTGCCCACGATGGGGCCGTCGCCGCCGAAAATGGGAGCGGCGATGCCGACGGCGTCGGGGTCGATTTCTCCATAGGCCCGGGAGGTTTTGTCCAGGCGCATCTGGCGAAGGTTGGCCCGGAAATCTTCCCAGCTTTCTCCCAGTCCGGCAGACTTGATTTCGTCCTGATGGTGCAAAAATATCTTGATCGCTTGCCTTTCCGGCAGGTGAGCGAGAATAAGCTTGGATGCGGCCCCCAGCACCCGGGGCATTTGAAGGCCGCGAGGGTATCTTTCTTCCAGGCCGCTGATGTTGGTTATCTGGTGAATCAGTATGAGTTTGTCGCCATACAGACAACAGATGCGCAGGGCGCCCTTTCCGCACATGTCCAGAAGGCCGGGCATGATTTTCTGTCCGGCGGCCAGCAAGGGATCGCAGATTCGGATTTGCCGATCCATCATGATGATCCGGGGGCCCAGCATGTAGTTGCCGCCCCCGATCTGGGCCAGCAAACCAGCCTCGCAAAGTTCCTTGACATAGCGGTATGCCGTTGACCTCGAATAGCCGAGCTCTTCTACGAGACGATCCACTGTCCAGACCGGCACGTCTTCGGAAAAAACGTCCAGGACGCCAAGCATTCGGACGAGACTCGACATGGAGAATCGCTCCTCTTTCGGCTGTTCGGCAAAGAAAGGATGACCTTTCCGTGAGCCAAAGGCTTTTGGAAATTCTCATAATGTGAGATTGACAATGAAATCCCACCATATTAGATTTAATTGACAAAATCAAACTCCAAGATTGGTCGCTCCCCGGTTCTTCCTGGTGAAAGGGTGCGCATGAGCAAAGAGGGGATTCCCCAGTTCAGCCCCGAGGAGTTCAAGCGCCGCTACAAGAACGTTCGGACCATGATGGACCGGGAAGGGTTCGATACGCTTCTCGTCTTCGGTCATAGCGGAAACCGGCAGCACAACCATGCCAGTGTTCATTATCTTGCCGGTGTTGCGCCGCGCCACGAGAGCTACCTGATTTTCCCGAAGGAAGGGGAGCCGACGCTTTTCATCACCCACAACAACCACCTGGCGAGCGCCAAGGAGGTGTCCGTACTCGATGATGTTCGCCGGACGGCCAAGCAGGGTCGAGATTCCGCGCCCTCCATCACTCAGGAGATAAAGGGCAAGGGCTTCGGCTCTGTTGGCGTGGTGGGTACCGTTTATTACCAGGTGATGGACGCCGTGCGCCGGGAGCTTCCATCGGTGGAGTGGGCGGACGCGACAGGCGCCTTCCGGGAAATCCGGGCGCGCAAGAGCGAGGAAGAACTGGCGTTCCAGCGCAAGGCGGCGGGAGCCTGTGACGATGCCATCGAGGCCATGACGCGGGAGCTCAGGCCGGGAATCGAGGAACGGGAACTTGAGATCATTAGCGAAAAAGCGGCCTGGGCGGCGGGCTGTGAGCCCCAGTTTTTGTATCTGAACAGCACGCCTATGGCGGCATCGGAGAGCTGTGTTCCGAACCAGAATATCTCCCGCCGGAAGATACAGATGGGCGACGTGATCAATACCGAGCTCAGTGCCAGCTACGGGCTGTATTCGGCGCAGATTTTGCGCCCCTTTTTTATGGGAGACCCGACGTCCGACTACGCGAAACTTTACGATGTCGCGAAGAAAGTCTACGACCAGGTGGCCGCGCTCCTGAAGCCCGGAACGAGGACGCAGGACATCTACGAAGCGACCTCGCTGATTCCCGAGAGCGGCTATACGACGGTGGACGGGCTGTTTCATGGCTTCGGGGTGGATATCCTGCCGCCCTCGGTCCGCTCGCTCGATTTTCCGCCACCGCCGCGATTCGTGTTCGAGGAGAACATGACCGTCGTTATCCAGCCGAACCCGACGACGAAAGACGAGCGGATGGGCGTTCAGCTGGGGGACATGGGCGTGATTACGGGGGAGGGCTTCGAGCGTATGCACCGGGTTGCGCCGGAAGTCATCCGCTGTGGCTGAAGAGCTGGCAGGAGCGTTTCTTGCCGCGTTTTAGTCAATTTGGTACTTTGGCCATATTTTGAATATTCGAACGATTGTTTTTAGTGACGAGGGGTGGTCCACGTTTCGGATCGGGAACTTGCTCTTATCGCTAGCTTCTCGCAACCCGTGGTAAGGAAATTCGCATGTGGGGTTATATCGTCAGGCGCCTTCTTCAGGCGCTGATCGTCCTCAAGGGTGTTCTCGTCATCACCTTTCTCATGCTGCATCTCACCGGCGCTCCGGCCGAAATGCTCCTCCCCGAAGACGCGGATATTGAAGATGTCGAGGAGCTGAACAAATTGATGGGATTCAACGATCCGCTCATCACCCAGTACGGTCGCTTTTTCGTCAGCGCGCTCAAGTTTGAATTCGGTGAATCGTTCCGCCAGGGGGAGCCGGCGATGGGTCTTGTTTTGGACCGTGTTCCGGCGACGGCGGAGCTGGCTTTCGCCGCCATCTTCGTCTCTCTGATCATCGCCATCCCGGCGGGCGTCGTCTCCGCCACCCGGCGCAACAGCATGTTGGATCACGGGAGCATGATCGGGGCCCTGCTGGGTCAATCCATGCCCAATTTCTGGCTCGGGCTTATCCTGCTTCTCACCGTTTCGCTCTGGCTCGATCTGGTCCCCTCGCATGGGCGCGGCACGTTCAAGCACCTGCTCCTCCCCGCCATCACGGCGGGCCTTTACGCCACCGCGCGAATTACGCGCGTCCTGCGCTCGAGCATGCTCGAAGTCCTCTCCGAGGATTATGTGCGCACGGCGCGAAGCAAGGGACTCCGGAATACCATCGTCGTCTACAAGCACGCCCTGAAAAACGCTGCCATCCCCGTCGTCACCGTGATCGGCCTCGAGCTCGGCATCGTCCTCGGCGGAACGGTGGTGACCGAATCCGTGTTTGCCTGGCCGGGCGTGGGCCGGCTCACGGTCAACGCCATTTTGAACGACGACTTTCCCGTCGTGCAGGCGGCCGTCTTTTTTCTCGCGTTCATGTTCATCTTCATCAACCTGACCGTGGATATTCTGTATGCGTGGCTGGATCCGCGCATCCGCTTTGATTGAGGAAACGGTGTCGGCGACGGAAGCAGGACTCATGGAGCAGATGAGAACCGAGGAAATGACCCCGGAAGAGCCTCATGTGCTCGTCGCGGCCTGCCGGAGCCTCATCCGCCACAAGGTGGGCCTCGTCGGCGCGATCGTTCTCATCATCATGGGGCTCCTGGCCATATTTCCGGAATTTTTCTCCCCCTACAACCCGCTGGATCAAGATCCCAGGCTGGGGGCCATGCCCCCGTGGTTCACGAACCCCGCCACGGGCAAGTTTCATATTCTGGGAACCGACGCCATCGGCCGCGATGTGCTCAGCCGGATCGTTCACGGCGCCCAGGTCTCCCTGACCGTCGGGCTCAGCGTGGTCATCATCGCCGGGACGATCGGAGTCCTCATCGGCCTGGTGTCGGGTTTCATGGGCGGCTGGGTGGACAACGTCATCATGCGGATCGTGGACATCTTTCTCGCGTTTCCCTTCATCATCATCGTCTTCTCTCTGGTGGCCATTCTGAGGCCGAGCCTGTTCATCGTTATCTTCGCGATATCCGTGCGCACCTGGATCGTCTACGCGCGCGTGGTGCGCGGCTCGGTGCTCTCGGTCAAGGAGCAGGAGTTCGTCACGGGCGCACATGCCGCGGGGATGGGAATCCTCCGGATCATGTTTGTCTATGTCCTGCCGAATGTTGTCGCCCCCGCCGTCGTGATCGGTACCCTTTCCGTCGGCCGGATGATCATCATCGAGGCCTCTCTGAGCTTTCTCGGCCTGGGCGTTCCGCCGCCGACGCCCACCTGGGGCGGAATCTTGGCGGACGGGCGGGCCTACATCGACACCGCCTGGTGGATCTGCGTCTTCCCGGGGCTGGCCATCATGATGACGGTCCTGTCCACCAACCTGCTGGGCGACTGGCTTCGCGATTTTCTCGATCCCCGCCTCAAGGCGCTGGATTAGATATGTTGAAAGACATGGAGTGTTGATCATGGCCCCCAAGCCTTTTGATTCCGTATGCAGTGCCCTTCACCTGGGGGAGAACTTTCACGATCTCGCCGACGCCCCCTGGTACGGGGACACGGTTTATCCCCACTTCTCCGAGGATGAGTACCGCCGCAGATACAATGCGCTCCGGGCCGCCATGCGCGAGAAGGGCCTGGACTGCCTCATCGTGCCCGGCAGCATGAACAACGGCAGCATGGGCTACGGCATGGTCTGGCTCTCGGGCCACCTCGACTCGCGCGCCCTCTCGCAATACGTCGTATTTCCCCTGGAGGGAGAGCCGACCCTCCTGTGTTCGATGGGCGGCGCGCACATCTGGGCGACGCGGCAGGCGAGCGCCGTGAAGGATGTCCGCGCCGCGGGCGGAAAATTTGGCGACGCCATCGTCCAGCGCATCAAAGAACTCGACCTGGGCGCCGGGCGTATCGGGCTCGCCAGCGCCAACTCCGAGGGCAGGGCGAATGAATATCTCCCCGCAAACTACTATGTGGAGATGAAGGAAAAGCTCCCCGAGGCCCGGATAGAGTTTGTCTCCGAGATTCTCCACCCTCTGATGAACATCAAGAGCGAAGAGGAGAGATCTTACGTCCGAAAGGCGGGGGCGCTTTGCGACCGGGCGGTCGAGGCCATCCGCGATCGGGTGGCGCCCGGCGTGGCGGAGCACCAGCTTGCCGCGAGCGCCTCGTTCGCCATTCAGGACGACGGGGGGTATGTCCACCTCAACATCATCGGCTCGACCCCCATGTCCGCCCCCGCGCTTCCCTTCGGGAACCCCCGCCCCTCGGGCCGCAAGCTCCGGCAGGGAGATGCCGTCCTCAATGAGCTGGCGGCTGGCTACTTTGGCTATACGGCCCAGATCGGCGCACCCATCTGCCTCGGGACGCCAAGTGACGCCATGCGCCGCATGCACGAGGAGGTGGCCATTCCGGTGTTCGAGGCCATCGAAGCCACCCTCCGGCCCGGGGGCACCGTCGAGGAGATTCAGGAAGCGGGGCAATTGATCGTCGAAAAGGGCTATACTTCCAGACCTACCCTGATACACGGCATCGATATCGTTACGTGCTCCCCGCACGTGTCAGTGAAGGACATTCGGGCGAAGGATGGTGATCGCACGCTCCAGCCGGGCATGGTGATCATGTCCGAGCCGAACCCGATCACCCCGGATGGAAGGCTGGGAAGCTTCATCGGCCGAACCTACATCATCACCGAGACGGGCCATGAGCGGGTGACGAAGTACCCGCTTGAACTGACTGTCGTTTAAGCAAGCGTATTGAGAGATTGGTGTTCCTCTTTTTCATAAAGCGGACGGGGGCTGTGCCCCGTCGCAGGTCTGCTCACCAGCAAGGAGGGAAGGGTATGAAACGATTAATTGCCGTAGCGGCTGTCGTGCTTCTTTCGGTCGCTTCCTATGCATGGGCGGCGCCGAAGGACGCAACGCTCACGATGGGCTTTAAGTCCGAGACGCCGACACACGACCCGCACACGGAAAGCTCCCAGCTTTCCAACATGACGAACCGGTGGGTGATGCAGACCATCATGCATCGAACCCCCAAGGGCGAATTGATCCATCTCCTGGCGAAGAGCCACAAGTGGGTCACGCCGAAGATTCTCGAATTCACGCTCCGGCCAGGAATCAAGTTCACCAACGGCGAGGACATGGATGCCCACGCGGTGAAATACAGCATGGAGCGCGTATTCGACAAGAAGCTCAAGTCCCGCCAGAGGCGGCGTATGCGCGTGATCTCGAAAGCAAAGGGCGGAAAGGTCGAGGTGGTGAGCAAGTACGTTGTGCGCTTCCATCTGGCCTATCCGGATGTGGGGTTCGTGAACCGCCTCGGAAACGTCGGCGTGATCATTCCCCCGAAGTATTACTCCTCGAAGCCTCTCCGTTATCTGGCGACACATCCGGTCGGGAGCGGCCCCTATATTCTGAAAAAATGGGCACGGGATGACCACCGTGTCTACGAGGCCAATCCCAATTTCTGGGATCCGCGTTATCCCAAGGTGAAGCACCTGGTCGTGAAGGTCATTCCCGAGGCCGGCGCCCGCGTGGCCGCGCTCATCAAGGGCGAGGTGGATGTTGTCTTCAACGTCCCGCCCGCGATGTGGGATCGGGTGAACAAGAGCGGCGTGGCGAAGGTCGTCTCGAAGCCGAGTATCCGGATATTCCGCCTCGGGTTCTATAACAAATGGGGTGGCGTGCTGGACAACAAAAAGCTCCGCGAGGCCGTCGCCCGCGCGGTGGATCGGAAGACGCTCCGCGAGTCCGTCTTGAAGGGAAGCGCCGAGGACGCCTCCGTGGTGCTCCATCCCTGGACGGAGGGCTATCGGAGTCCGAAAGACTACCCCTATCCCTACGAGTACAACCCCGCGCTCTCCAAGAAACTCCTGGCCGAAGCGGGCTATCCGAACGGCATCGACATCGAGTTGATGGCGAACACCAATCACCTGAAAACGCGTGAGGCGGGCCAGGTGCTGGCCGGGATGCTCCGCAAGGCGAACATCCGGGTGAAGCTCGTCCAGCTCAGCCCCCGCTCGTTCCGCAACAGCTTCCGGAAGCATCGCAAGAAGCCCGGCAAGGGCTTCAAGCCGTTCCTGTTCTTCAACTCGTTCGGCGGCGGCGGCGGCGACTCGGACCTCCAGCTGGGCTCCATCTTCGGCTGCCGGGGTTCCTGGAGCGGCTGGTGCGACAAGAAGATCGAAAAGATGATCGACCAGGCTTCCGCGAACCAGGACTACAAGAAGCGGGATGAGATTTTCTCGTCCATCGCGAAGAAGGGCTCCGACGATCTCTCCGTGGTGCCACTCTACCGGCTGCACGCGACCTTCGGGCTGCGCAATCGCGTGGACTGGGACCCGCGGGTGGACGAGCGGATCATGGCCTGGGAGATCGGCCTGACCGGAAGCAACTAGCGTTGAAGCTTGTTATGTAAGTAGTGCCGGAAGAATCGGATCGCCGCTCCCGGATGATTGGGGGCGGCGATCTGTTTTTTGAAGGGAGTAAAGCACTGGAGTAAACATTATCTGAATTTTTAACTATTTTTTACAATAGATTGATATTAATGAAATTAATAGGTTTTGATTTGTTTTCATTGATGAGGAACTCATGATGAATGATTTGTCTTCCGACACAGGTTCACCCCTCGTATCCGGAGAATGGCTCGCCGACCATTTGGACGACCCGAATGTCCGCATCATAGAGGTGACGGCGAGAGACGAGGCCCCGGATTACGATGAGGGTCATGTTCCGGGTGCGCTCTGGTGGTACTGGAAGGACGCCGTGTGGCACGAGACTGACCGGGAGTTTCCTACGCCGGAAGATATGGCGGCCCGCCTGGGGCGGATCGGAATCGCCACGGGGGCGACGATCGTCCTTTACGGTGACCCGGTTCAGTATGGAACCTATGCCTTCTGGGTGTTGACCATGTGCGGCGTGCCCGGTGTCAGGCTCCTGGATGGGGGGCGAAAGGGGTGGATTGCCGCGGGAAGACCGCTGGTGAAGGAAATCCCCGAATTTGCGCCTGCCGAGTTTAAGCCCGGTGCGGCCGACCGTTCGAGCCGTGTCGGGCGGGACGATATTCGGGACAATCTGGGCCGGACGCATCGGCTACTGCTCGATGTCCGCTCGCCCGAGGAATACCACGGAGAGCGCGTTCGGCCCCGCCCGAACTTCGACCATGGAGCGGAGCGAGCGGGTCGGATTCCGGGTGCGGTTCACCTGTTTTTTCGAAACTTCGTGAACGAAGACGATACGTTCAAGTCAAAGGCAGAGTTGAGCGCCATTCTGGAGGAGGCGGGCGCGGCGCCCGGCAAGGCGGGTGAAATTGTGACGTACTGCCGCCTCAGCCACCGGGCGACGCTGGCTTGGTTCGCCATGCGGTACTTGGCCGGTTATGGAAATGTGCGGGTGTACGACGGCTCGTGGACGGAGTGGGGAAGCATCGTGGGCTTTCCGGTAGAGAAGTAGGACCGCTTCTCGCTAGCGGTTGGCTTTCCGCCGTGTGTTCCTGCCCTCAACGACGAACGTGCGTTCAGCGATCACGCGCCCTTCCATGTAGGTGAGTTGAATTTTCCACCGGCCCGGCCGCGCCCTGACCCTGGACCATATCCGCCAGTTGCGGCTACTCCCGATCCCGGCGCGCGACTTGAGGATTTCTTTATCGTCCCTGATCCAGCGGAACTGGAAAGCCTCTCCCTGCCGTGTTTTCAGGCAATCCAAGCGGGCCAAGCCGAAAACCCAAGGGTCTTTCTCGGAAAATTCGGTGGTGATCCCTCTTGGCTTGAAAGAGGTCAGGTTTTTCGCCGTGATGAACTGCCGGATGACGCATGATTTGGGATCTGCCAATCCCGACGAAGCTATCAGAGTGAGAAATATCGCAGCGACAATAACCCATGCCAGATTCAAAACGCTCCCCCCTGATATTAATCGCCGGCGAGCCGTTTTCCGTCTCTGGAAAAATTAAATTCAGGCCTTCTCGTTGGCGAAGGGAGCCGAATCCGGAAAACAAACCCAATGCCATCGTGACTCCAACGACAGGCATCCCCGTGTGAGGTTCAACCGCGCCGCTCTGATACCGATGGCTGAAGCGGACTCAATTTTCGAGATCCAGATAATTATAGGTGAAAGCTGCGATATGGCAACTGATTCCAGCGGAACGCGGGTGGCCTGAAAGCGATGGCGGCATGAGATGTCTGACGTGCCCCTTCTTCGCACTTGGCCATACGGTTTTTCGCTTTGTAGCGAATCCAGAGCCGTGGTCCTTTACTTCACCTCAGGCCAGATGCGTACCGCCAAGGTTGGAGAGGCCGGTCCATGGATGAGGGTCCGAACGATGCCGCCGGTGGGATGGTTCGCGTCAGCACCGGGCGCTTCTTGGAGCTGATAGTAGTGCTCCCGGGCCTCGGGGGAGATGAATTCGTAGAGGATGGCGTGGCGGGACCAGCCCCCCAGGGACAGGAGTTTGCGCGCCCCGACGCAGCCTTCCATTTCCGGCAGGGAAGCGAGGCGATGATGGACATACCAGAGGGCCACGTTGAGGTTGTAATTTTCGTCGTCGGCCCGGTAGGCGCCCATCTGGATCATGGGGGCGGGGGTGAGGCCCGCGCCGCGCCGGGCAATCTCGGGACCATCCACGCGGCCGACCTCGGTGAAGTAGGCGGTGCGGTCTCCCTGCCGGCGGGCGATCATCTCCTGTGAGCGGGCGTCATGGCTCTTCAGCAGGTCATCAGGGGCAGGGTCCAGGAAGGCGTGGGCGCTGTCCGCCCCGAACAGGAGCAGGTAGTCTCCTCCCCGTCCGAGATCGGGATCGTCCATGAACCTCTTGGCCTGCTGCACCGGGCTCGCATTATGGGACGCGTTCCGGATGGAGCGGTAATGCGCCGCCCACAGATACCCCGGGCGTTTGAGCGCCGAAGGGATGTGCTCTTCATGCAGCCACGAGAGGTATTCGTCCTCCCCCTCCTTCGGCAGGTCGTATCAGACAGCCCAGATGCCACGGTCCATCTTTTTCTCCATGTTTCGAAAATCATGCGTGTGCCGCCCGGAAGCGGGAGTTCGATCCTGCGCCCCGCACACCCTCCGATTTACTCGTGGGCTCCTGCGTCACGATCAGGGAGTCCCAGTTGGGTATATTCGGGAGATCCCGCGGTACGCCGATATCGGCACCACACGAGACTATATTCACTTCGACAAGTGACTTTTGGCAAAGGCCATTCGGAGAGGTTGGGCAGGGGCAATGCCGAAATGGCTACAGAAAAGGTTACAAATGTGCCGACAGCGAAAACTCGCCCCAAAAATTAAAGTGGCTTTTGCTGGGGGATTTCAAAGACTTGAATGGTCGGGGCGAGAGGATTTGAACCTCCGACCCCTTGACCCCCAGTCAAGTGCGCTACCAGACTGCGCCACGCCCCGACCGATTCATTCGTCTAATTGAGCAAAGGCTATTTAAGCGAGGTGGGGGTATTCGTCAAGGCCGCTTGGTCGCTGAGACCGGTGAGATGCTTCGAGACGGGAGATCCTTGTTTTGAAAGGCCATCGGTGGGGCAAGGGAAGAAGTGTTTGGCTGGGTGTCTTCAATGGAGGCAATTCGGTGGGAGCCGGAATGGGATATCGTGGTTTGAGTCATCTCCCGCAGGGGGATGGATTCGCCTCTAATGAAAAGTCTCAGGTCGCCGGAGCGCACGAAAACTGTGGTGGTTTCTTTCCTCACGCGTACCGAAAATCTCGAATTTTGCCCGCGCAAACGGCCAATGGATGTTTCGACGTCCAGCGTCACCTGGCATGGTACCGCTTGGCAAGTAAGGGCGCCCTTGCGTAAATACGCTCGGTAGTCCAGCGGGGTTTTCGCGCCCTTGAACTCCATGATGCTGTCGGGTCCGAGGAAAAAACGGCAGTTTTTTTTCCCGGAAAATTGTATCTGAACGCTATCGCGTGGACCCGTCTGGATCCGCACATTCGATCGAATGGCTGTTTGCTCCGTTATCGGAACCGCGGGGCGACCGTCTGGAACGATAACCGGATTTCCGGTGAAGGAGACAATCTGCGCGTTTGTAATATTTTCAGCGGAAAGAATGGATGGAACGCCAACGAGGACTACAGAAATGGCAAGCAGATAGAAACCCCGCTTTTGAAATGAAGGCCTCTCCATTATTCACCTGATTTGGCGACCAGGGGAAAATCAGAACGGCCCTAGTGGAAGCCGAACCATCTAATTCATTTATAAGAGATTATGGACTCCGAAGCAAGTCCTTCTTGATTCCTTTTTTCTCAGGTGTTACCGCCAGGGCGTACGCCTCGCGGTTATCACGCCTGTACGCATCCCGGTCCATTGGAGTCCGCCATAATAACGCCCATGTTCGATTTTCATGCAACGGTCCATGACGACGGCCAGACCGGCCTCCTGGGCCTTCCGGGCCTCCTTTTCGTTGACGACGCCGAATTGCAGCCAGATGGCCTGGGCGCCGATGGCGATGGCTTCGTCCACAATTTCGCCGACCTCTTCCGGCCGACGGAATACATTCACGATTTCGGGTGGGTGCGGAATTGCCGAAAGATCAGGGTGACAGGGGCGGCCCAGTATTTCCTCGTACCGTGGATTGACCGGAATGAGTTCATATCCCATGCGCTGAAGGTAGTAGGCGACAAAATAGCTGGGCCGGGCCTCGTTGGCCGATGCGCCGACCATGGCAACGCGCCTCATGCGCCGGAGTATCCGCTGTATCGTGTGAGGGTCCTGAAACGAGGGGTCCATTTTCGGTATTGTCCTTCCCGGTTTAGCCGCCGCAGGCAATGGTCAGCGCCTGATTCAGGTCCCATAAAATATCGTCGATATGCTCGATGCCGACAGAGATTCGGATGAGGTCCGGGGTGATGCGGCCCGCATTCATATCGTCCTCGGTGAGTTGCGCGTGGGTCGTCGATGCCGGATGGATGATCAGGCTCTTCGCATCGCCCACGTTTGCCAGATGGCTATGAATCTGAAGGGCTTCGATAAACTTGACAGCCGCATCGAAACCTCCCCGGACTCCGAATGAGAAGACCGAGCCGTATCCGCGCGGGAGGTATTTCCGTGCCAAATGATGATAGGAATTTCCGCGGAGGCCCGGATAATTCACAAACGATACGCGGGGGTCGTTCTCCAGGAATTCAGCGGTTTTCTGGGCATTTTCGCAATGCCGCTCCATCCGGAGATGGAGGGTTTCGAGCCCCTGGAGGAAAAGAAAGGCGTTAAACGGGCTTGGGCAGGGGCCCATATCGCGTAATCCTTCCGTACGGGCTTTCGTGATGAATCCCAATTCTCCGAAAGTCTCGTGGAAATTCAGGCCGTGATATCCCTTCGATGGCTTGACGATTGGCTCGAATTTCCCGTTTGCCCAGTCGAACTTGCCGGAATCGATGATGATGCCCCCGATGCTCGTCCCGTGGCCGCCGATGAATTTCGTCGATGAGTGGACGACGATGTCTGCCCCCCATTCCATCGGCCGGCAGAGGTAGGGGGAGGCGAAGGTGTTGTCCACGATGAGGGGGACACCCACTTCATGTGCGATGGCGGCGATGGCTTCCAGGTCCGCGACGTTGGAGGTTGGGTTGCCGATCGTCTCGCAGTAGAAGGCCCGCGTTTTATCGGTCACCGCCCGGCGGAAATTCTCGGGGTCGTCAGGGTCGACGAACCTGGGTGTCCATCCGAATTTCCGAAAGCTCACATCAAATTGGGTATAGGTTCCCCCGTAGAGGGTGGCGGCGGAGACGACTTCATCGCCGGGCTCCAGAAGGGTGAAAAATGCCAGAAATTGGGCCGCCTGGCCGGAACTGGTCGCCAGGGCGCCGACCCCTCCCTCCAGAGTGGCCATTCGTTCCTCGAAAACAGAGACCGTTGGATTTCCGATACGGGAGTAGATGTAGCCGTAATCCTGAAGGGCGAAGAGGCCGGCCGCGTGGGCGGTGTCCTCGAATAAGAACGATGTGGTTTGGTAAATGGGAACCGCTCGTGAGCCGGTGAGAGGGTCCGGGCGCTGCCCCGCGTGCAGGGCGAGAGTCTCAAAACTGAATTCCCGGGCGGTTTCCTGGTTGTCCGCCGGGTTGCTCGACTGGGTCACATTTTCCCCAATATGGTTGAAATCAGAGTGGTTTCATTTTGACTGGAATTTGCCTCATTTTCTCCCTGTCCCAGAAGCAGCACAACAATGAGGCAGAGCTCCTGAGTTAACACTATAGATTGAGATATCCATTTAAATGATTGTAATATATATAATTATGTCTTTGAGATAAAAATCGTGATAATTTTCATTTTTCGCTAAAGCCAAAGGGTACGCGACCGATAAAGAATAGAGAAGAGGCTGGTTCGGTTTTCGGGATTTTCTCGGAATGAGCATATAACCATGGGTAATTCTACGGAAGTATTTTCAAGGTCCATTGTTGGGAAGGGGAAGTCATGGCAGATCAGAACCTGATTTCAGCCATCGCCAGGGGGTTGAGCCCTCCCCAAGTTGTCGGCACCATTGCGAGAACACGGGCCGCGGTGCAACAGCTCATCGCCACCAACCAGATTGCGGACGAGCAGGCGCTCAGGGCCTTGTATGCGGCCAACGCTATTCAGACCCCGGGCAGCATCGATCTCATAGTTTAGAATGAACCAGCTCTCTCCCTCTCTCTCGTATCCCCGCTGTGAATCCCGTTTGATTTTCCTGGAAATCAGGAGAGGGGAGCGTTCTCTCCCCATCTATCGTTGCGGATTCGCCACATTGACGCTCTCTTAGAGGACTTCTATACTCCCTCTCTTTTCGGTCGCCCGCGTAACGATATCTCTGGTTGGTTCATGGTCCGGATACTCCTCTCGAACGACGATGGCATTTCCTCGGAAGGACTGCACACCCACTATGAATCGGTACGTCCCCTGGGCGAAGTCATCGTTGTGGCGCCCGACAGGGAGCAGAGCGCGGCGGGACATTCCCTGAGTCTGCACCGTCCCCTGCGGATCAACGCAAGGGGAGATGACTGGTACGCCGTGGACGGGACCCCGACGGATTGTGTCAACCTCGCCCTGAATGGTTTCCTCAAGGATCGGCCGCCCGATATCGTCCTCTCGGGCATCAACAAGGGGGGAAATCTGGGCGACGATATTACATATTCCGGGACGGTGGCGGCCGCCATGGAGGCGACCCTGATTGGCTACCCGGCGGTCGCCTTGTCGCTCGTTTATGAAGAGGGAGAGCCCTTCCGTTTCGAGCTCGCCGGACAATTTGCCCGCCGCATCGCCGAGGAGGTTCTGAATCGCGGGCTGACCAAGGGAATCCTTCTGAACGTCAATGTCCCCAACATCCAGGCTGGGGAGTGCCGGGGCGTTCGCGTGACGAAACAGGGAAAGCGTATTTATGGGGACGCTATCGTCGAAAAGATCGATCCGCGGGGTCGTGAATATTACTGGATCGGCGGCAACGGCCTGAACTGGGTCCGGGAGACGAACACCGATTTCGACGCCGTGGCCAACCGGTCGATATCGGTTACACCCGTCCGTCTGGACCTCACGGATTTTGACTCAATGGATGAGTTGAGAAGATGGAAGTTCCTTTGAGCGATTCGGGGACAAGCAAGGACCGGAGAGACGAAGTTCGGTGGACGGGTGCACGCGAATCAATGATACGGCATCAGCTCATCGCGCGGGGCATCCGCGATTCCCGCGTCCTCGACGCCATGCGGCGCGTTCCGCGTCACGAATTCGTTCCCGAAGTCTTCCGGGAGGAAGCCTATTCGGACCGGGCGCTTCCCATCGGAAGCGCCCAGACGATTTCCCAGCCCTATATGGTGGCGCTCAGCCTGGAGGCGCTTGCCCTGAAAGACGGGGAGAAGGTGCTTGAGATCGGAGCGGGTTCGGGATACGTTACTGCCCTTCTGGCGGAACTGGCCGGTACCGTCCGGGCCATCGAAAGGATACCCGAGCTGACGGAGGCGGCCCGCGAGCGGCTGGAGAAGCTCGGCTACGCGAACTTCCTCCTCCGGACGGCCGACGGCACCTACGGCTGGCCGGATGAGGCCCCATTCGACGCAATCATCGCGGCGGCCTCGGCGCCTGAACCTCCTTTGCCCTGGCTGGAGCAGCTGGCTCCGGGCGGGCGCCTTGTCGTGCCGGTGGGCGGGGAAGGTGGGCAGGTACTTCTCCGCTATGAGAAAGACAGCGAAGGGAACCTCAGCGAACCGAAACAAATGACCGGGTGTGTATTCGTCAAACTCATCGGCCGCTTCGGCTGGAATGAGGACGACTGACAGGAAAGTGGAAACGGGGCGTAGCGCAGCTTGGTAGCGCGCCTGCTTCGGGAGTAGGAGGTCGGAGGTTCAAATCCTCTCGCCCCGACCATTTCCTTTCATTCTGGCACAGGTGTACCGAACCCTGTGTCCTTTTCATGGCCGTCGCCATTCGCGGGATCTGTCCATCTCAGGTATCGTGGACACCAATATCTGAAGCCCACTTATAATTTGCCTGATGGCCCTCTGCTGCAGAACTGCCGTTGCGCGCCGGGTTCGGGAGGGGGAGATGTCCAGAATTCTCATCCGGAACGGGACCATTATCTCGATGGACCCGGAGATTGGCGACCTGCCAACCGGTGACCTCCTGATCGAGGGCGATTGCGTCCTCGCGGTTGGGGAAAAACTCGATGCGCAGGACGCCGAAATTCTGGACGCGAGCGGGAAGATCGTCATTCCCGGCCTGATCAACGCGCACCTGCACACCTGGGAGACAGCGCTCCGCGGCATTGGGGGAGACTGGCGGGGGCCGGAGTATTTCCGGGTCGTCCACGCGAATCTGGCCCCCCGCTATACGCCCGGGGACACCTATCTGGGAAACCTTCTGGGCACTCTGAACCAGATCGATTCCGGCACGACGACCATCTTCGACTGGTGCCACAACAACGCCACCCCCGAGCATTCGGACGCGGCGATCGACGGTTTGATCGACTCGGGTGTCCGGGCCGTATTCGGCCACGGCACCGTCAAGCCCGACCCCAAAGAGGGCGAGCCGCACTACTCCCGAATCCCCCACCCGAGAGAAGAAATCATGCGGCTGCGCAAGGAACGCCTTTCCGACGACGGGGGGCTGGTGACGCTGGCGATGGCGATTCTGGGGTCGGACTATTCGACTCTTGAGGTCACGCTTCACGACTTCCGCCTTGCACGCGAGTACGGTCTCCTCTCAAGCGCGCATATCTGGGGAACACCCGACCGGCTCGTCAAGGAGGGCTACCACAGGTTGAAGGAGGAAGGCCTGCTGGGTCCCGATCACAACATTGTTCATGGAAATTATCTGGAGGATGAGGAGCTTCGCGTCATCGTCGACGCCGGGGTCTCGGTCACGGCGACGCCGGCGGTCGAGGCGCAGAAGCACCCTGCCGAGCCCCTCACGGGCCGGGTCATGGCGCTGGGGGGAAGGCCGTCAATCGGCGCCGATATCGAGATATATCTGGAAGGCGATATGTTTTACGTGATGCGTTTCGCGCTCCAGTGCGAGCGCATCTTCGATAATCTGGCCCACGCTTCCCCTGAAAGCGCCGGGAAGAAGAGAATGTTGACCGCCCGGCACGCGCTCGAATGGGCGACGATCAACAACGCCCGGGCGCTCGGGCTGGAGGAGCGGATTGGCTCTCTCTCGCCGGGCAAGCAGGCGGACATCGTCCTGCTCCGGGCAGGGGACATCAATATGTTCCCGGTCAACGACCCGGTTCAGGCCGTGGTGTTTCACGCCGGCCGCTCCAATGTGGATACCGTATTCGTCGCCGGGCGCAGGGTGAAAGAGGGGGGACGGCTCCTGTATTCTGAATCCGACCTCGCATCGAAAAAACAACAACTCGCCGACTCCGGCCGGCGGATCATGGAAGAAGGCGGACTGAGCCATTTGGCGAATTCCCCCGGAAGCTAACCCGGGGTTTGGGTCTTTCCGTTCAATGGAAACGGCATGCAGTTTTTGACCATGGAGGGGATTTTCAGAAATGAGAAGGCAAGCGTCGCGGTCGAGCCAGAACTGGATTTTCGATAATTTTCTCAAGCTCTCGGACAACGAGGACGTGCTGCATCCGGGCATCATGGGGGTGCGCTACGAGCGCGGCTTCAAGCACATGGATCTGGAGGCGGTGTACAGCCGCGTGACCGGCCGCCGCTCTTTTCCGCGCCTCTGGGCCCGGCAGGCGGCGGTTCAGGAGGAAAAAGCCCGTGCGGCCGAGGGGGCCGGACATATCCAGACCGCGAAGCTGCACTACAACCGGGCGGGGCTCTGCTTCGGCCGGGCGCAGCACCTCATTCCGGTCGACGGCCACCCGAAGAAGATGGAGTACCACGCGGGTGTACTGCGCTGCTTCGACAAGATGCGCGAGTTGATGGGCGGGAAGATCGAAAAACACCAGGCCGAGTTCGATCCGGGCAAGAACGCCTACTTTTATTTCTGGCCCGCCGAGGGGGAGGGGCCCAAGCCAACCGTCCTCCTGATACCGGGGATGGACATGATCAAGGAAGATGGCCTGCTCCCTTGGAATAACTGGTTCCACATGCGCGGGATGAACTTCGCCATCATGGACGGGCCGGGGCAGGGCGAGAGCAACATCAACCAGGTCTGGGTGGATCATGAAAACTACGCCCGCGCCGGGAGCAAGGTGCTCGACTTGCTCTGCGCCCGCCCCGAGGTGGATGAATCCAAAATCGGCCTCTTCGGCATGAGCATGGGAAGCCGCTGGACGGTGGAGATCGCCGCGAACGATCCGCGCCCGCAGGCGGTGTGCGGGCAGATGGCCAATGTCGGCCCTTCGGATATCATTTTCAATCAAGCCCAGCCCAACTTCAAACGCATCTACATGTACATGTCCAACATCCTGGACGAGGACGAGTTCGACGCCTTCGTCGAGAAGCGTGACAGCATCTGGCTGCCCCTGGCCGCAAAGATGAAGGCGAACTACCTTCTCGTGGCGGGCGACATGGACGAGCTCTGCTCTCCGGAGGACATCGAGGTGTTCATAAACACGCTCACCTGCCCGAAGGAACTCTGGCTCTACGAGGGCGTATTTCACCCGATGGGCGAGGTGGCGGCGGACATGTATCCCGCCATCGCGGACTGGATGCTCGACACGCTCAACAATGGCCTTCCCGCCGGGCACGACAAGAGAGTTGTGGTGCCGGAATAGGGGGAAGGGCGCCATTTTCCCCGGAAAATGGTCGGAGTGCGATGAGGGATTGCATGGAACTGCTCTTGCTGGGAACGGGTGCGCCTCCCGCTTTTCGAAAAAGCGGCCAGGCGGACGGCATCCTTTTCAAGGACAAGCTCTATCTCGTCGATGCGGGCAGAAACGTCTCTCGCCAGATTGTCGCCTCCGGCTTTCCCATCAAAGATGTCGAGAATGTGTTCTTCACCCATTTCCATCTGGATCACTATTCCGGGTTCGGCGATTTCATCTTCTCACGCTGGGTCGGCGGCGCGACCCGGCCGTTCAGGGTGTATGGCCCACCTCCCGTGGAGGAGATCGCGAAGAGGACGCTGGACTGGCTCGAATACGATATTGCGCTTCGCGTTCGGGAGGGAAGGGTGCGCGAAGGGACTCGGATGGATGTCCATGCACTCTCGCCCGGCGACACCCTTGAAGTGGATGGGATGACCATTGGTGCCGACAAGACGACTGATCACGGGATCGTGGAGGGAATGCTCTCCTACCGATTCGAGGCGGACGGCCGGACAATCGTTATCGCCGGCGATGGGGCTCCCATGAAAAAACTGACCGCCTTTGCCCGGGGCGCCGATGTGCTGGTGATGCACCCCTGTGTGCCGGAGTTGTTCATCAAAAATACGCCTCAAAACCCATCGCGCGCGAAGATAACGATTTCGCGTCACGCGACGCCCGAGCAGGTGGGGCGAACGGCCTCGGCGGCTGGGGTGGGGACTGTCGTCCTCTCCCATATCATCCCCATTATTGCGGACGATGAAGCTGTCGGGGAGGACGTGGCGCGGTATTTTGATGGCGAAGTGATTGTCGGCGAGGATCTTCAGCGAATTTAGGGGTTGACCCCTCTTTGTCGCTCATGAGAATAGAGACATATATGGTAACGTGTTTCCCACGGGTTTACGCCTCACCCTTTCCGCCCCGGAAAAGATAGCGATTGAAGCCTCTCATCGCTGTGATTGGCGACTCCAATCCCTCTCCCGCGACTGCACAGCTGGCCGAGGCCGTGGGGCGCGGAATTGCCGCGAGCGGCGCTGTGCTGGTGTGCGGGGGCCTCGGGGGTGTCATGGAGGCGGCCGGGCGCGGAGCGAAAGCGGCTGGAGGCCTCACCATCGGGATTCTCCCCGGGTACGATCCCGCCGCCGCCAATCCCTATATGGACATTCCCGTGTGCACGGGCATGGGTCATGCCCGAAACGCGATCATCGCGGCGACGGCGAACGCCCTGATCGCACTCGAGGGCGCCTATGGCACGCTCTCCGAAATGGCTCTGGGCCTGAAAATGGGCCGGCCCGTCGTCTCTCTTGGCCGCCGGGAAAGTCCGCCGGGTGCTTTGAGCGCCTCGGACCCGGACGAAGCCGTGAGGATGGCGCTTGATGAGTAGGTGGCGGGAGCTGAGAAAATTATTCCGGAGCGCTCCGGGTGTGGCCCTGCTTTTTTTCGGGATGCTACTCGGCGGGTGCGCTTTCTGGCCTTCCCATGAGGTGTACGAAACCTCCCGCCACCGGGGCGTTTATCATACAATCCGGAAGGGGCAGACGCTGTGGAGGATTTCGAGAGCCTACGGCGCCGATGTCGAGCAGGTCGCCGTCCTGAACGGAATCAACAATCCGGACCGGCTGGAGGCCGGTGTGAAGATTTTTATTCCCGGCGCCACCCGGGTGATGGCGGTGCCGCGATATGGCCGCTCCTCCGCTCCCCGGAAGCGGCCCGGGTGGGTGGCCCCCTCGAGGAATCATGCGCGGCGGCCCGCTCGCCGGAAACGCACGGCAAGGAAGGTTTCCGCCAATTCAGTCCGGTTCGTCTGGCCGGTGCGGGGAAAAGTGGTTCGCGGGTTCGGCTCGCAAAACGGCGTGAAGTATGAAGGAATCGCTATCTCCGCGCCCGAGCGGACGACCGTGCGCGCCGCCGCCACCGGCCGGGTGATCTTCAGCGACTGGGGGCCGGGCAGTTTTGGGAGGACCGTCATCATCCGCCACGACGGCGGTGCCTATCATTCGGTTTACGCACACAATGCCGTCAACCTGGTCAGAAGGGGCCAGACCGTGCGCCGGGGCGCTCCTATCGCCCGCGTCGGACAAACGGGAAAAGTGGAAAAGGCCCAGCTTCATTTCGAGATCCGCTATCGCACGAAACCACGCGATCCGCTAACCTATCTTCCGTGAAATGAGGTCCGGTTTTCCGGATTCATTCGATGAGCCGAGGGGAATCATGAACGAGATAGATGAGTTGCTCCGCCATATTCGCGACGTGCCGGACTTTCCCAAGGAGGGGATCGTCTTCAAGGACATCTCCCCGATGCTCAGGGATCCCCAAGCCTTCCGGACTGCCGTGGATCTGCTGGCGGAGGAATACATGGGAAAGGGGGTCGATGTCGTCGTGGGCGCGGAGGCCCGCGGGTTCATCATCGCATCGCCGCTGGCCTACAAGCTGGGCTCGGGCTTCATCCTCGTCCGAAAGCCCGGAAAACTGCCCTGGATGACCGAGAAGGTAGAGTATGAGCTGGAATACGGCACCAATTCGCTCGAAATCCATAAAGACGCCATTCAGCCCGGGATGAAAGTCCTGATCGCGGATGACCTGCTCGCGACGGGCGGCACCGCCGAGGCGTGCGTCGACCTCGTCGAGCGCATGGGCGGCGAGGTGGTCGGGATGAGCTTTTTCATCGAGCTCTCGTTCCTGAACGCGCGCGCGCGGTTCGCGAAATACCCCATCCACTCGCTCATAAAGTACTGAGGCGCCGCCGGGCCGAATCGCCGGGCGGATGTGGACGCCCGGAGGTTTGTCCGCGATAATTTCCCTCATTCTTGCCCCCTTAGCTCAGCCGGATAGAGCATCGGATTCCTAATCCGGAGGTCGGGTGTTCGAGTCACCCAGGGGGTACCAGAAAGCTGATTTCCAGAGCATGTGAGTGTCTATCCGCAAAACCGGCAAAATCCTGTTAAAAATTTATGATGATTTTCTTCAGGCAAAATCCTTTTCCCTGATATGAAAACTTCTCCGGCGTCCTCGGCCAGGACCTGTATATTCACAGCCAAAATCCTTCATCGAACAGATCAAGAATAAGCTGGTAAGATGATATAAATAGCCAAATTATTGGCAAGACTCCTTGACAATACCCCCGATTCAATCAAAATAACGCTCATCTATCCAACTGAACGACTCGCCGGCTTTTTTGAGCCTTGGAAAAGGGCCGAGCATTAGTGTTTACGGATTTTACAGAAATCCCCTCCGGGATTTGGGGAGGATTCCGGCAACTTGTGTTGTATGAATGGCTTACGGGTTTGGTTCGCAAATTGCTTATTTTTGTCTCAGATCCTTGCCGCGCCTTTGATTCTTGTTGGGTTGGGGGCGTCACATACGGAAAGGATCGCGCGAGGCCGGTGCAGGAGACAGTCACGGCGGGGGAGCCGCCGCCGCGAATCTCCGGCGCAAGGGGCTGATATTTCACCTTTTTGCTGAGTTAATTTTCGAATAGGCAAAGATTGTCATGGACAATTTTTCATCTATGGAAAAATCCCGTCATATCCTCGAATACCTGTCGATCATCCGGAAGCGCATCTGGGTCGTGGTGGCCATGTTTGTCGTCGTTGTCAGCCTCTCCGTGCTCTGGAATGTCAAAGCGACGCCGATGTATCAGGCGACGGTTCAGATTCTCATCGAGCCGGTCAATCCCCGGGTGGTTGCCTTTGATGAGATCGCGGATCAAAATTTTGGCCACTCAAGATACGGCGATTACTACGCGACCCAGTACAAACTTCTCCGCGGAAACACGCTGGCCCGGCAAACGGTCCGTGCCCTGAATCTCACCCAGGAAGGGAGTTTCGGACTCCGGCGGAACGGTTCCGGCCCCTTTTCTTCCCTGGATCATGTTTTGAGCGACTCGGCGGCCTGGGCGCTCCGGTATGCGCGCGGGCTGGGGGAGCCCTTCCTGGATATGTCGCAGGCTGACTCAGGACGCCCATCCATCTCGCCCGAAGATATTGCCGTGAAGCGCATCCTGGAGGGACTGGATATTGAGCCGGTCAAGGGAACTCGCCTCGTCAAGGTTCATTATGAGAGTCAGGATCCGGCCGTTGCGGTCAAAATTGCCAACAAGCTGAGCGAACTGTATCTCGAGATGAATCTTCGTCTGCGATTCGACATGAACCAGAACGCTTCGAAGTGGCTGGAAAACGAGATTGAATCGACCCGAAAAGCCTTGATGGTGTCTGAGCAAAAGCTCCAGCGCTACAAGGAAAAATTCAACCTTGTCTCGCTGGAAGACCGCCAAAACATTGTGACCCAAAAGCTGAAAGAGCTGAACAGCACCTATACGAAGGCGAGAACCGAGACGCTCGGGATCGAGGTCTTGGTGCGGAAGATCAGATCGATTAACGGCGATGCCGGCAGTTTGGATTCCCTTCCCATTGTGATGGACAATCCGGTCCTGCAAGGCTTAAGGGCGACCCATATTGCCCTGCAGCGTGAGCATTCGGATCTGTCCAAGCGCTACAAGAGCGGCCATCCAAAACTCATCCGTCTGAACTCAAGACTTCGCCTGATGGAAAAGAAGATAAAGAGCGAGATCCGGAAATTGACGGACAACATTCTCGCCCGGTATCAGGTGGCACGGGCCCGGGAGATGTCGCTGAAAAAATCTCTTGAAAATCAGAAGAAAGAATCGCTTCAGTTGAATCGGCTGGCCATTTCCTTCCGCTCCTTGAAGAGAGGCGTCGACACGAATCAGGAGATTTACCTGGAGTTGCTCAAGCGGAGCAAGGAAACCGGGCTGATGGGAAAGCTCAGGACGAGCAACATCCGCATTGTGGAGAAGGCCAAGCTTCCGACAAATCCGGTTCGGCCAAGGAGAATGCGGAACATCGTTTTCGCGATGAGCGCCAGCCTGTTTTTTGGCATTGTCCTCACCTTTTTCGTCGATCACCTCGACCGGCGCCTCCGGACGCCGGAGGATGCCGGATCCATTTCGGGCGCACCGCTGCTTGGCGTGATTCCGGATCTGAATCACAAGCTTTCCGCCAAGGGGAATTCTCTGCTGATGCGGGATAATGATACGACGATTCTCGGAAACCAGAGTTTCCGCGAGGCGGGCATTATGGCGGCCTCGCGGCTCGGAGAAACGCCCAAGGTGATTCTTGTGACGAGCTGTCTGCCGGGAGAGGGGAAAACTTTCGTCGCGTCGAACCTGGCCCTCACGATGAGCAAGACGGGCAAGACGGGCAGCAGAGTTTTACTGATCGAGGGAGACCTCCATCGACCCGGATTTGGAGAGATGTTCGGAAACATCCCCTCCGGCGGGCTGTCCCAGGTTCTGCGGGGAAACGCGGATATGGGAGAAGCCATCCGGCGTTTTCCCCATTCCACCCTCGGGATACTCCCGGCGGGCAACGTTGTTGGAGAGCCTTCCACGCTATTGATTCAATCCGGATTGGTGAAGCTTATCGAACCGATGAAGGCGCATTTTGATTACATCTTCATCGATACGCCTCCGCTCCTCTCGGTGAGCGACCCGCTGGTGTGGTCGAGTTGTGCGGACGGGGCCTTCCTCGTGGTGGACATGAAGCAGGTGAAGCCCGAGATGCTCCAGAAAGCGGTGAGCAAGCTCCGCAGCCTGGACGTGCCGGTTCTGGGAACGATCCCCAACAGGGTGAGCGGCGCCGGCGACTATTACTATGGCGGCTACGATAACTACAGCGGTTAGTTTGATTTGTCCGCGATGCGCGGCTAATGAAGATCCGATGCCTGCATTTTTTATTATTACTTCAATATCTTGAAAGTTAAATGTTAATATAGGATTGGAATGGCCGCCCCGTGATGAGGAACGGGAGGTTCGCCAGTTGATCGGCCGAAGCCTCGGCGGAATGAATAAACAGCCATCCCCCTTCGGCGGAGCATCCCGTGTTGAGTAAAGGAAAAACGAGGGGAACCACCGCCCTCCGGCGCGACGTTTTCCTCTCCGTCCTGATCGGCCCGCTCGGCACCGCGATCCCCGTCCTCGGCTATTTCATCCTTTTTCCCATCATCGTCCACAGGTCGGGCCTCGCCGTCCTCGGCGTCTGGTCGCTCCTCTCCAGCTTCGGCGCATACCTCCACACCGCCGACGTCGGCTTCAGCCTCCTCATCAACCGGGAAGCCGGCCGGGACCGTTCACGAGAAGAACTCGCCGATTTCCACCGCGACCGCCTCGCCGCCCGGCGCCTCTATTTCCTCACCGGCGCGGCTCTGCTCGCCGTCCTCCTGGCCGGTCACCAATATATTTTTCTCTATTTCGGAAACGCCTATCCCGCCGACGGCCTCCTGCTCGCCTCCCTCATCCTCGTCTTCGGCACCACGATTGAAGTCACGGCCAAGCTCGACGCCGCCGTCATCGCCGCGCGCAGCCACAACTACGTCGTCCAGATCGTCAAATCCCTCATCCCCGTCCTCGCGCTCGCCGCCGCCATCGCCGGCGCCCTGATCGGCAAGCCCATCGAGGGATTCGCCCTCGGGCGCGTCCTCAAGGGCGCCGCCGAGATCGCCGTCTACCGGTGGTGGATCGCCCGGCACCACCGGGAATGGCTCGATGCCCGCGCCCCGCTTCCACCCGCCGCCACCTGGCCCAGGGTTCGCTCCCTCGTCCGGCGGGGCTGGCAGCTCTCGGCAATCTCCTGGCTGAGCGCCATTTGGGAGCCCCTGCTTCGGGTGGTCATCGGCTCCGTGGCGGGCCTCCCGGCGGTCGGTGTTTTCGAGATCGCCATGAAAATCATTTCGACCCTGCGCAATGCGATAGCAACGGGCTTCGGCTCGCTGCTTCCCGCGCTGGCCCAGCTTCATCGCCTGGGCGACCGGGAGGGGATCATCAAAATCATTCGAGAGTCCCTGTATTACCTGTTGGGCGTCGGCGTCGGTGCCCTCGGATTTTTCGCGATGACAGCCGACAAAATCCTCTATCTCTGGCTCGGCGAATTGCCGGAGGGGGCGGTATTCGCCACGCGGATCATAGCGGTATGGAGCATCATTGGATTGCTGGGGGTGCCGTATTATTATCTGCTCCAAGCGGTCGGAAGGCAGGCCATCATCTCTTTTGGGGTCATCATTCAAATCATTTTTCTCGTTGCGGTCATGCCATTCGGCCGGGCGGGTGGGTTTGGCCTGGATGAAATTCTGATCTATGTGGTATCGGTCTGTGTCTTCGTGAACGTTTTGACCTTCTGGTTCGCGGAAAAATATACATCCTGCTTCATCGCGGTGATCCGGGATGCCCGCCTGCTTGTCCTCATGGGGGTAGGACTGGCAGTTATCATCGGAATTTCTTCCGTGGCAGCAGGGGGCCGATTAGATGAGGCGAACCCATTGAGCGGATCGATTTATCCAACCGTTATATTTTTGACGGCATACGTCTTTTTCGCATCGGCTATTTTCGGGAGTAAAATTAAGGACTTTTTCACTTCTTGAAACCAGTCATTCAGGCAGGGGATACACCTTATTCTGAATTGGGAAAAATTAGCGATGCTTCGAATCGGAACGGGCATACTCAAAGGATACGCCAAAAATTTCGTTCCCCTGAGATTGAGGCAAAAGTTCAGGCGGGTCATGGACTATGATCACTATCCATCCGTGCCAAAAAAAGGCCGTGTATTGATCAGCTATATAACACTTCCCTTTTTTTTGGAGAGAGGGTCAGACGAGTGGTATAGACATCAAAACAATCAGTGCGCAGTGGCTATCGCTCAAACATTCAATAAGCTTGGCTATGTTGCGGACATCATCAATTTTTACGACAAATATTTCAAAT
>CAMYJL010000005.1 GCA_947258645.1 uncultured Nitrospinota bacterium | reverse complement strand
TTTTGACAAACGGCGGGGCGCCACGCCATGCGCCATTTGCCCGCTGTCGCCGAGCACATGACAGGCCAGACATTTCCGGCTCTCATCCGGGCGCTCCCGGGCGGTCAGGGCAGCAGACAGCCATCCCGCCGCTCCGGACTCGAAGGCCGAATGACAGGTCTTGCATTTTTGATTCAGAAATTTGTGGGGAGCGGCGAGCTCTCCCGGAGAGATGACCGCCGGCCCCAAAGAGCTGAGAATGAGAAGCAGCAAGACCCCGAATGCGGACCAGAAGAGCGATTTCGAAAGCGTGCCCCGCCTGGCGCGTTGGCTCAGAACCGGTTGGCACTTCTGGATGGTTTTACAGCAAGCGCCATCCGGCAGGGGCCCCTCGGCGCACGGGCCTCCGTAGGCGCTTGATCGCGTACAGAACCACCGCCCTTCCTTCCGGATCGGGCTGCATTCACAGGTGGCGATGCAACGGCCCCGGGGATTCGGCCCAATGGCGCAAGGGCGCCCCTCCGACGCCCAGCCGCATACCCATCTCTGCGACGGCCGTTCATATTGAGGCCGCTCAAAAATTCGCATTACGAATCACGATCTCACGGATTTCCCATCGAAAAAGCATAGACCAGAACCACGTGAACAAAAATAAAAAGCAGAAGAACATAAGTCAGCGGGATATGGACGAACAACCACCGTTTCAAAAGCCCCTGAAGGGCATGATGAAAATCCATGTGACACTTGAGGCGAACCAGCGCGCTCAGCTCCCTGGATAGCCGCTTTTCCTCGGAGTTGAGATACTGCTCGAGGATCGTGATTTCACTCAAAATTGCAGCCAAGGGCCGGCTCGAGCCGATAATGTGGAGCCAGAAGCTCCGGGGACCGCTGAAGAAGGCGTCGAGTCGGTCAACGTAAAAATCCGGGATCGTGTTGGAACGGGATTCCTTCGCCGACTGGATGACGATGGCTTCCGCCCGCTCCCGAATCTTCCGGTAAAATTCCGGGATTTTCTCGTAAATCACATCTTCATCCATATTCCCCCATTCGCGCCGAACCCGCGAAAGATGCACGTGGCCATGCCGCGTCAGACGGGGGGGAAAGCTCCGGGAAATCCACAACCCGATCAGCCCGCTGAGGGCCACCCCCATAAAAATAAAGGCCATGGCCGATTCCAGAGGTCCGTTCGGCAGGCGCATCTCCACATGGAGCAGAAAAAGGAGCACGCAGAACCACCCGGCCAGCACATGGGCCTGGAGCCACAGCGAAGCTGTGCCGAACGGGAGAAACGTCAGCTTTTTCCGGACATTGTAGAGCGACAGAAAAATCACGAGGAAAAGCAGCGTCCACCCGCTCCAGTACTGCGAATGGAGCAGGGAAGCGCCGTAGGCCCGATGCACCAGAACGGCCGCCAGGCACAACACAAGCAGCGCAGCGGTTTTGAGAAATTCTTTCGCGGAAATCGCCATTATCTTTGCGTCCATTTGAGGAGGGCGTCTTCGTCCCGCACATCGATGCGCGCCAACGCATCGTGCGGGCAGGCACCCAGACAGGCCGGTCCGCCGATTTGATCAATGCACAGATCGCACTTCGTCGCCTTTTCGATCGAAGCGTTGGTTGCCTGATCGATGACAAATGCTCCGTGCTTTTCCCGAATCTGGACCATCTGGATGTTGTCGTAGGGACAACTGTTCGCACAGGTGGAACATCCGATGCACGTATTGTCATTGATGACGACCTGCCCTTCATATGAGCTTCGGTGGATCGCTCCCGTGGGGCATCCGATCATGCACACCGGGTCGATGCAATGCATGCAGGCGTTCGCCACCAGGAACTTGCCGAACCGCTTGCCGCTCCGGATGAACCGGGGATTACCGTCATGCGCCCCGGCGCATGCCGTCACGCAATCGTCGCAACGGGTGCACCGATTCAGATCGATGAGCATGGTACTCGTGCCATTGATAAACCGGTTATCGACGAGAAACTCCCACAACCCGGCCTCGAGCTTGCGTTCGCTGTTCACCTTTTTCCAGATCGACTGGGAAGGCTGCCCGGTCCGGATCCGGGGCGGCAGCTTCTTCTCCGGCATGGACGAAACCACATACTGTTCCACGATCGAGGTGGGCACCCGCAGAACATCCACATACCCCATTGCCCGCAAGGTCTGCTGAAAGGGGACTTTTTCGTCGAACCGGTAATTGTGACAGATTTCATTGAACCCAAACGTCGCCCCTCGCCCGAGGTAGCTGATGGTGCGGTAGCCGTGATCCACCTTTTCAAGAAGGTGGGCGAATCCGGCCCGGATGATGATCAGACCATCCGCATAACTCCCCTCCTCGGCGATGATCGGCTCGTACTCCAGCCGCTCGGCGGGGTCCATCCGGGAGAAGGCGGTATAGCTCGTATGCCAGTCGAAATCGCCGTAGGTTTCGAACAGCGTGTTTTCCGAGATGAACTGGATATCTTTCTCATCCAGATGACTGAAATCGGGCGTGTTCCGCAGGTGTTCCTTTAAACTGCGCTCGCGGTAAAGCCGGTCCACGTAATGGCGGATTCCCTCGTCCCGCCGCCGGATTTCATGCAGCCCCTGCCACCTGATTTCGCAAAGAACGCAGCCTTCGTCCGCTATCACAGTGGCCGGTTGAGGCGTTCGCCCCAGCGCCGCAATTTCCCCGAACATGCTCCCTTCCTCGAGGCGATCCGTACTGTAACGATGGATCACGGAGGGATAATTTTGCAGGAAAACATGGATGTCCTTTCCTTCCCGGCGCAACCTGGTTCCACTGGAATTCTGGAAAGACGAGACATCCCGGAACTCCGCGATCGGAGAATTGGACCACAACTGGCGGAACGATCGGAGAATGTATTTTTTTTCGGGCTTTTGCCGACCGAGGATTTCCTCATCCAGGTCGTCCAGAAATACGCGAACGCTCCCCTCGAGGATCAGGAAAGCGAAATTGTCGTAATCCCCCTTCCGAATCACGATTTCGCCGCGCTTGTACCGCGTGATGCGCGTGTCGTTTTTCAGAATGCCGCGGAAGGGTGTGGTCTCGGAAAAATTCGCGGGATCGATTTCACTGAACGGATCTTTTTTCAGAAGCCAATCCACGTCCGCGTCCGTCATGTCCGGCCCGAACGGCTCATCCCACCGTTGCGGTGTTCGTATCGATCGGAATGAATTTCTCATCGTGTCCCAGAGTTTTCCCAAATTTCCCAAAAAAGAGAATTACTTTGCCGGCTTTCCTTTGTATTGATCCTGCTTGGGGATGAGCGGATCCAGCTTGGCCCACCGGGCCCCGTCGTACTTCCTGCCAAGCTTCTCCGCCTCCCGGGAGACGATGTCCGCCGCGCGCAGCAATTCCTTTTCGTTGTTCAGCTTCAACCGGACGGATGCCGAGGCGGCCAGAATTTTTTGAATCTCGGGGGCCGACACGACACCGGAAATTTTCTTGAAGGCATCCATCGCGGCCTTGGCGCGCCTGGCCATCTTCACGGCATAGGTGGCCTTTTTCGTGGCCTTGGCGACCCCTCTCAGGTTGTATTCAAGCTCGACCGCCTTTCCGACGACAAAAAGAACCCGCTTGCGCTCCGGGGACGCCTTGGCGTTTTTCTTCCCGTTGCTGGCCAGATAATTGTGGCGAACCTCTCCTTGCAGCCACGAGACCAGGTCGAATTTGCTGCCCGGCGTATGGCCTCCGACGTTGACCAGTTTTTCATAGGGAACCGTGTGGCACTGAAAGCAGTTCCGGGCGAGCCGATAAATCTCGGCGGGACGAATCATCCCCCCCGCCTTCATCTTCATCAGACGCTGCTTCTTGTGCTCGGGGGGTTCCGTCTTCTTCGTGGCCCCCTTTCCCCCGAAGTTTTGATGGACATCGACCCATTTTTTGGCCGCCCCGTGGCAGGACTCACAGGAAATCCCGGCGATGGGCTTGATCCTTTTTTTCCTGGGCTTCGAGGTAAAATGGCAATTCATGCAAAGACTTTCCCGCTTAATGCGCTTGATCCCCATTTTCTTGGCAATCTGGAGGGCGTCGCCCCTCCGGGTGAGGCCGCGAAACGCTTTGAAATGTCTGGTCTTTCGCCATGCCGTCACCTCGGAGGCATGGCACTCGCCGCACTCGCCCGGCCCGACAACCAGCTTGGGGTCGGGAGCGGCATGGGCTTCTTTCGGACCCGCATAGAAAACGGCGATTGCCACCAGACAGGCGCCTACCAAAATTTGCGCTCCCGCAGGAAGTTCAGAAAAAATTCCGGGGTTCATTTTCATCTTTCGCGATCGGTTGATGGACACCAGAGGATTCTCCATTTGCTCGCCAGCTCAGGCTTGAAGCGTTAAATTTTCCTTGGGAACGGCGATGCAGGTCAGGCATGAACCATCTGCCGTTTCCCTTCCCGGCGCCCGCAGATAGACGACCCCACCTTTTTTCAACGCCGTAATGCACGCACCGCAATTTCCCGATCGGCAATTCGCTTCGATGGAGACGCCGTTCCGATGGGCGAAATCCAGGAGCGAACTGGACGACGAGTCCCATTCCAGGGTTTTCTTGCTTTTGGAAAACGTCACTGTCACTTTCTTTTCCGTTTCGGGCTTTGCGTTCAGAGCCGAATGGAACGCCATCCTGTAAGGCGCGCTGTCCGCCTTTACGGCGGGAAACGCCCGGATCAGTTTCAGCCAGACGGAGAGGTCCAGCGCCTCGGCCTTGTTCCGGTCCTGCTCAAAAAGTCTCTCCAGCCGGACGATGACTTCCTCCGGTTCCCTTCCGGTCAATTCGGAAAGAAGTTGCTTGAAGGGACTCGTCATTCGGCTCGACGGCGAGAGCGACCCGCTCAGAAACTTCCCTGAGGCGTTGAAGGACATGACCGCCCGCCATCCGCTTTGCTGGCTCATGAGCAACCAGCCCATAAACTTCTCTCCGGCCGGGGAGGCACCATTTAACCCAGCCTTGGCCGAACGGCTCTGCGTCTTCGTCCACACCAGGCTCCATTTCACCGCGCCCAGGGTTTTAAAGGAGGTCATTCCCAGCTTTCCCCGAGAAAAATTCAGGGGACATTCTCCGTTCGCCCGCTCCGGCGGGGAACTGGGGATCAACTCCCGGGTTGCGGCTCCGGGGCCAAATGATTCCGACTTGATGTCAGGATCTGGCACCCCCCACGCCCTGAGTCCGTCCGTCAGGGTCGTCACCATCTCTTGGGAGCCGCACAGGTAGAATTTATAATTATTGGACGGGAGAAGCCGCTTCAGCAGATCGACGCCAATCCGTTCTTGGTGATCATAGTCCCACCTGGGCAAATCGCCCGGTCCGGGGTTGCTGTAGCAGACGTTCAAATGAATTTGATCGTTTTCTTCCGCGATATTCTGGATATGTTTCTGAAAAGGGTGTTCCTCCTTGCACCGGAACCCGAAAAACAACCACACCTCGCGCTTCTCTCCCGATTGGATCATGGCGTCCAGCATGCTGAGCAACGGGGTAATCCCGATGCCGTTGGAAATGAGCACAATCGGGGTGTTCCGTTTTGCCTCCAAGGAAAAGTTCCCGGATGGCGCCATGACATCTACGATGTCTCCATTGTCGACGTGGTGATGGAAGTAATTCGACATGAGACCCGGCGGGATATTCACGCTTCCGTATGGAGGGGGAACCTTTTTGATGGATATTCTGTAACAGTCATTCACATCGGGACTGCTCGAAATCGAATAACAGCGAACGACTTCTTTTCCGTTGCCAATGTTCATCTCCGGCGCGCGATGGCGAAGCGTCAGAAACTGTCCCGGCCGGAAGGAAGGGAGCGGCTTCCCGTCATGGGGAACCAGATACACCGAACAGACATCCCGGCACTCCGTTATTTTTTTGAGAACCCGGAACTTCCGGTAGCCTTGCCAGGCATGGGCCCTCTTCCGGGCACCGGCATGAGGGCCGATCGCCTGGTCCACCTCTGCCCTCAGAAGGGAGAGGCGGAGCTTTTGCTGGGCGCGCTCATACATCATGCGGTACATGCGCGAGAACAGCATCGCGATCATCTCGCCCAGAATGACTGAGAAGATGGCCAGGATGGCGAAATGAAAAATGTCGGCCATCTCCACTGTGGCCGAGAGCCCGTCCCACATTTCCGATAATTGCGTCAAGTTCATGGCTCCGTTTCATCCGATGACAAAATCAGACCGGGCTGAGGCAGCGGCGCCGGTCATTTGGTCTAGAACTGGTAGAGAAGCTCCATCCGCCCCCCGAAGGCGTCGTCGCGTCCGTCCTGGAACGAATAAAAAGTATCGATTTGCCAGAGAAGCCTTTGGGTCAGTTTTTGCTGGTATTGGATTCCGAGGGCGATATCGTCGTTTCCCTTCCCGCTCGTATCGAATCGGCCCGCGATTTCGAAAACGAGATTTTTCCGGTGCTGATCCCAGAATGCCTGATAACCCAACGCGCCTCCCGCCACCTCGTTCGCCCGGCTGCTCAGCTCGGACAGATAATTTCCGAGACTGACCGAAGCGAAAAGAATTCCGAACGTCGCGAGGGGCCCTCCGACCACCGGTTCCCGCCCGGCCTGGGTGTAGTTGTCGATGGCCCAAAAGGCGTTGAAATAAACGTTGTCGTCCGATCGGTGCGGCGTAAACGAGAGCTCCGCCGAGAGGAGCACGCCGTCGCTGACTCCCACGGTGTCCCTGTCCTCGGCGGTGGAAGCATTCGCGCGGAAGGTGGTGTTCAGCTCGCCGATCCGTTGGGTCGCGGAGGCGCCAAAATGGAAAGAGCCGTCGTTCCCCTGACCGTCATCTTTCACGTAGATTCCGTCGATCTCTACCGTGCTGACGGGAAGGTCGGCCGCGAGAAACAGGCCGATCATGGTCGCATCGGGGTCGGGGCGGTTGCTGTCGAGTTCGCCCCACCCGTACACCGCGGTGGCCCGCAAATTCGAGACACCCGGAAGATGAATGTTGTTCCGGACGACTCCCACTGCGTCCACGGTATCGTTGATCAGAATGCCGTCCTGAAATACGAGAGGCTGGCGGCCGACGGAGAACCCGAAATCGATCGGCTTTGTCCCCTTCGGATCCAGAAAGGGAAACAGGCTCCCGAAGTCGCCTTCGAAAAACAGGGTGCGGATGTCGACGTTGGTTTCGTCGCGGAACGAATTTTCCGGGCTCCACGAATACCGCGTGAACTCGCTGAACCGGTTCCGGTCCAAGGGGCGGATTCCGACAAGGATTTTCTCCGTTCCCGTCAGCTGGAGATTGGCAAAAAGATCGAACCGGCTGGCCCACTCGGTGATTCCGGGATCGACGCCGTTATCGAAGGATTGAATCGCCGTTCGAAGTGTTCCGAATATCCAAAGGCGCGGCTGCCACACCGCCCCGCCCGGAAGCTCGAAGCCGGGATTCAGGTTCCCCTGATGGAGAAACGGATCGCCCAGCTCGATCAGCAAGGGAGGACGTTCCGGGACCTTGTCCGCCGAATGAAATTCCGTCGGTTTATCCGAGAGGCGGCTCTCTCCGGTTTTCTCGCCGATGGCAAATCCTCCGGCGACCTGAACTGGCTCTTTCCGGGCCGTTCCAGCCGAACCGCTTTGAACTGTCTTCTTCGCAACACTCCAGGCGGCTCCAGTTGAATCACTTTGGGCCGTCTTTTTTGCATCGCTCCAGACAGTTCCAGCCGAACCACTTTGAACTGTCTTCTTCGCAACACTCCACGCGGCTCCAGTTGAACCGTTTTGGGCCGTCTCATTAGAATCGATCCGGGCCAACTCAGACGCTTCTCGCCGGGCCGTTTCCTCCGGATGGTTCCGAGCCACTTCAACGGAATTGTTTCGGGCCGTCTGCTTGTTCCGAACCACCCGCCTGTTCCGGACCGCCGGTTTGCTTCGGGCGCGCCGCTCTACAATTCTCCTGACGTAATAAATTCCTTCCGAAGCCCTTGCCAGGTGACTATAAAAGATTTGATGCCATACCAAAATGATGAAGACAGTGCCGTATATTAGGCCACGAAAAAGATGCCAGGGAGGTTCTATCATATTGTCTCTTTCTTTTTGCCTCCGGAGATTGCCAATGAACGCCGTCCGCCGGACCGGCTCTATTTTTTGATCTCGATCGCGATTTTTTTCTCCCAAAGAGCTTCGTGCCCTTCGACCACGGTATCGGCGATCTGCCGTGCGCTCATGCCATAGTCGAACCCCACGCTTTGCACGGCGCCGATTAAATTGGCCGGAATCGGGGCGATCATCAGCCGTACATTCGCTTCGTAGGGGCCCTTCCCCGTCAGGGCGCTCGAATCGATCGTGTATTTCGCCCAGCGGTGGCCGAGGGGTTCAATTCCCTTGCGATGGTTCCGCTCGGTCAAAGGCTCACCGGTTAGAATCAGGGACTGAATCGACGGCCGGACAATCGGCAACGCCGTAATCGTGAACGGTATGGGAATGACCTGGAGACGTTCCCCGCCGCGCACATTCGAATGAACAAACCGCGACTGCAGATTGAAGAGTTGCTTGTCCAACGGCAGCTCGCCGTTGTGGACATAGGCGGATTCCTGGTCCCGCACGTCCCCGTTCGGGTCCAGGTCGCCGGATTTGAAAATGACCTTTCCATCCCCGTCCGTTACCGTCACCTGGAGCCAGATCACCCGCTCGCCGGTAAAGCCTGTCGGCACGTTGTGTCCGTCGGTGAGATTCTCCACTTTGACCTTCAGGCGGATCCCGTTTTTGTCCGCCTGGGTCGTCACCACCTCGCCCAGACGGAATCCGTTGCGGAGGATCTCCCTTCGTTTCCCGCGCGCCCACTCGAGCCGCTTGAACTGCTCGTTGAGAATCTCGCGGGCCTCGACCCTGTCATCCACCGACTTCCACCGATCCGGGAATCGATAGCCGGGCGGCACATTGTCCTCAAACTTGTCCGTCCCCCACCCAGCCTTATGGTCGTACTGGAGCCATTCCTTAAGAGTGGCCAACTTCTGCGCCTCGGCGTTGTGCGGGAAGATTCCCGGATGAATGACCGAAAAATCCGGCCCGGGGAACATGTGGTTGGTCAATTTCCTCGGCGACGTCGGCACCTTGCCGATGACGGCCGCAGGGCCCCGCTCATAGCCCGAGGGAACGCCCGGCGTCTTGCCCATGTGGCAATCCTGGCAAGTCACGCCCTTCGCCGCGGCCGGAGAGGTCCGGTATTCGCTGAAAGCCTCCTCGAGACGGAAACCATTGAACAGCGTGACGTCATGGCAGGAGCCGCAGAAGGTGGAAGATGAGATGGGCTCGAATTTCTTGATGTTGGTGTGAATCTTCCGGCCGGCCTTTCCCGACTCAGTGACAACCCGGTATTTATCCGGATTCTTCAGGACACGCTGGAGTTCCTTGTCGCCCGTCGGCCCATAGATGGGCTTCAGGAGATCCCCTTCCACCAGGCCCACCCGGCCGCTGGCCTTGTTGTAGGGCAGATTCATGCGGTGACATACGACGCAGGTAATGCCCTCCCGGGAGGTGGGATGCCGTTCGAGGTTGGAAATGGCGGGGGACTCATTCAGGTTCGCCCCTACCTGGCTATGGCAGCGAAGACAAAAATCCCCCATGCTTCCGCTGGTCGTTGAGTTGAGAAAATTACTGATCGACAGGTAAACGGGGCTCAACTGGGAGTAGGAATGCTGCGAAACGGACCATTCCCGGTAATGCTTGGGGTGACAGGTTCCACAGGTGGCGGCCGACGGATAGCGGCTCTCCGCAAACAGTTTCTCATGGGCCGCGCTGGCCTCCTCGGTGACTGTCTGGGAGGTCTTTTTCTTATTGTCTATTTTTCGGGTTTCAGATTTTGATTTTTTGTCCGGTTCAGAGAGGAGATCTTTATCGTCCGATTTTTTCACGGGCTCCGAAAGAAGATCGTCTTGTTGTTTTTTTTCGGGCGAGCCGCTGAGAAGATCGTCCTTATTGTCTATTTTCTGGGCTTCAGATTTTGTTTTTTCCTCCGGCCCGGACAGGAGATCGTCCTCGCCGGATTTCTTCACGGGCTCCGAAAGAAGATCGTCTTTCGGTGCTTTCCCGGGCGAGCCACTGAGAAGATAGACACCATCGCTTTTATTTTTTAATTTTTGCCCCAGCTGAAGAATTTCCTGTGTCTTGATCGCCTCGGAAGCCGCGGAAGAAGCCTGGATGAAAAAGACGGGAAACGGAAGGATGAGTATCAACAAAACAATGGCCGGGAGCACAGACGGGAATTTACCATTTCGGATGTTCATAGATCACTCTCTCAAATCATTTTCAATTCAAGGACATATTCGCTTTCTCAACCTTCCTGACGAAGGAACGAAATTCCTTGCCACTCTCACGCTGTGTTTCCGATAGCTCTTTCTGCCTTCACAGGCATTCAAGAGCGTTGATATGACTGAAAGCCCACGAGAAACGGAATCCACCCGGGGAAGCAGTGAAAACACTCCCAATTTCCGGAATGGACAGATGGAAAATCACCACCGGACATCCAGAAAATCATGAAACAGCTGTCAGGGTTTTTGTCGGCTACATCTTCATAGCCTCCGCATGATGGAACTGAGCAATTTTGATGCCTATATAACGATTGCGCCCAAACAGAAGCCATGCATTTTTCGATCGAGGGATATTCCTTTTAAATCCGCGCAAAAATTATTCGCGAATGTCCGGCCCTTGTTTCTGAGAAAGCTCACTTGAGCTGCATGCGGGTTGAATAGCGTCAATCGGCAGTCCGTCTTGAGTCATTGCATTGACATTTGTTCCAGGCTCCGACGATCGGTTGCCCGAAATTCCGGTGCGCCTCCGAAAATGCGGCCCCTTGGAACACACCGGCTTTCAGTAGAGTGACGGCCATCGCCGCAGCAGACAACACAAGGGGCTGCCCCTTTCAGGACAACCCATTGAATTACTTGGAAAAAGAGAGTTTCGAGCGGACCCTTCTCCCCTGCTGATGCCGCCGATTTTTCCTTAACGGCCGTCCCGGCAACCCGCTTCGCACTTGTTGGGACCGGGTATCTCCGCTGGACTCGGACGATTTTCAGGGCAAGATGGATGAGTTGGATTTTCGAAAACGGTCACTCTGGGATGCGATGTGTTTTCCAGGAGGGCAGTTCGAAAATTTAGGAAGGTAGTTCCATAATTTGAATCGCCGCCGGACCCGCCGGGCAATAGAATTCGCACACCCCGCAGCCGACACACCCCTCTTTCACGACTGGGCCCCTGCCCTGTTCGGTTTTTTCCATGGAAATGGCGCCAGCCCCGAGGGGGCAGCGGTCGGCGCAATAATCGCAGCCGGGATCGACCCCCCCCCACGCGAGGCATTCGTCGGGGTTCACCCGCGCCCGGCCGATCCGGATCTCCTCCCGGGGCACGGGCGTGAGCGCCCCGCTCGGGCAGGCCGCCATGCAGGCCAGCTCTTCGCAAAGAACACAGGCGGCCTCGGTGGGCACAATGACGGGGGCGGCCCGCCCCGGGTCTTCTTCGAGCGGGCGGATCTGGATGGCGTCCGCCGGACAGGCCTCCGCACACGCCCCGGTTGCGCAGCATAGCTCCAGGAATTCCTCCCCGGCCGCCGCGCCGGGCGGGCGAAGGGCGGGAAGAGAAGCATGCTTTACGGGGAAGCGCTCCTCGCGGGCGCCCTCCGCGAAGGCGCGCAGAAACACCATCGGCGCCTCTTTCAGAAAAGTCTTCCGGTCGATGCTCTTTTCGTCCGCCATGTCTTGAGCCAATCCGTTCTTCATACCAGCCGCCGGGCCGGCCGCCCTTTCGTTCCGTGGGGCAGGACGTGTATCGCTTTCGTCGGAACGGGGCACACTTCCTCGCAGAGACCGCAGCCCACGCATTTTTCCGCGACGACCTCGGGCTTGAGCAACCCCTTTTGAATGATGGCCTCCCCCTTGAAGGGGCAAACCGTATAGCAGGCCTCGCAGCGACCCCGGTGGATGTGCGGCAGACAGGTCCGCTTGTCGAGAACCGCCACCCCCATCCGCACTTGGTCGGCCTGTTCTTCTTCCAGCGGCGAAAGCGCCCCCGTCGGGCACACCCGGGTGCACCGCATGCAAAGGATGCACCCGCGCGTGTTGGGCAGGACAAGTGGCGTCGCTGAGGCGAGCCCCGTTCCGCTCACGAAGCGGATGGCTTTCACCGGGCAGACCTCCCCGCAAAGATAGCATCCCGTGCAGCGTTTCCGGAAAAGCGATTCTTCCACCGCTCCGGGAGGACGGAGCGGGCCGCTCACGTAAACGGCGAAGGGATGATCCTCCGCCAGCCTCCGGCGCAGAGGGCGCTGGACGAGCGGGCGCGCCAGCCACGAGACGCCGCCAACGGCGAGCGCCGAAACCGCCCAGCCGATCAGGCGCACGAACGTCCGGCGATGCAACTTCGCCCCCTTCTTCAGTGGACGAGCGGTTTTCACGCGGCTTCCTCGCCGGAAAGCGAAGAAGCGGCATCCGCATGAGGCCTGAAATGTCCGGGGAGATTCAGGCGGATGGCGAGTGCGTCCGTGGGGCAGGAACGTACACACTCCAGGCAGGATGTGCATTCCATGCCCGTCCGATCCGTCATCGGCGAGAGGCCGAACGCACACGTCTCATTGCAGTCTCCGCAACTGTCGCACAGCGAGGGAACTCGATTGATCGAAACAACGCGGAAGCTCCCGAGGAGAGCGTAGAGCCCGCCCCCCGGACAAAGATAGCGGCACCAGATGCGCCGGGAGAGAAAAATTTCGACAAGCGCGACGGCGAGCAGAAAAATAGCGCCCCCGCCCAAGCTCCCGTAAAAAATAAATTCGAACATCTCCCTTCCGAAAACCGCGGGAGGATAAATGAGGGGGAATATCTGGGCGCCGATCACGGACGTGGAAAGCGCCCCCAAACCCAGGACGGCGAACTTCACTCCGCGTTTGAGGCGGAGGTTCCGGACGGGGACGCCCAGACGGACCAGAGTGGCCCGGAGGCTGTCCGTCATCTCCAGCAGGAAATGAACCGGGCACAGCCAGCCGCAGAACACCCGCCCGAGCACGATGGTAAGCAGAAGAAGCGGCAGGACGGCCAGGAGAATTTTCCCGGCGGCGCCGCCACCCGCCGCGAGTGCGCCGAGCGCGTTTAGCGGCTCGATCATGACGTAGCCGCCGATCCGGAGTGCCCAGGGGCTTCCGGCCAGAGATTCCGAAAGCGGCGGCGCATTCCGGGACCGTGACCCCCAAATATACTCCTGCGCCCTGACCATAAGATCGGGAACGGCGCCCATCTCGGCGATCCGCCGGGCGGCGAGGCTTTCCCCGTAAATGGATCGGGCGTGCTGTGCCACGTCATAAAGCGCGGCCGCCGGGGCCGCGATGACGAGGAGGAAGACGAGGGTTTGTGTCGTCTTACGCGCCAGGTACCACATCAACATTCCCTCTTCGGCCGATCCGGAGTCGCCGGCGGTTCAGGACAAAGAGCGCGGCGAGGAGGACGGCGAGTCCCCCGATGACGTAAGGCGTTTTGGAGACCGGCTTCCCCTCGACTTCGACATGCACCCGGCCCCGCACCTTCCCGGCAGCCAGGCGCAACTCGTAGCGCCCCGGCCCGGGAACCGCCTGCCGAAACCGGTAGACGGCCTCCTCGAACGGCTGCGCGTGATCGAAGGCCGCGATGCGGCGGTCCTCCCGCCAGAGCTCGATGGCGAGCGGACCGGTGTAGCTCTGATGCGTCTTCGAGTTCGCGAGACTGATGTAGAACTGCACGTCGTCCGGGGTGTCCGAGCGCTCCCGGCGTAGTCCCTCGAAGAAATAGCTCACGACGGTGACGTCGAACCTTCCAATATGCGCCCGGGTTTCCTTGGTCGGCGTCTGCGGATAGTTTTCCGTGTACCCGTAATGCGGCTGACCCCGCATGTGGTGGGCCGACACCAGCGAATAGGTAAGAAGCATGCCCGCCAGAACCAGAATGAACACCGCTGTCCGTTTCAACACAGGAGATACCTCCGAAAGACCGGCGTGCTGCGGGCACGCCGGGAGAAGATGGAGCAGATCGGCCGGACACGACGAGACGCAAACGGCACAGTTGACACATTCGGCCTGAGAAAACGCCCCGGCCGGGTTCAGGGCCATCGGACAAACTCGCGCACAGGCGGCGCAATCGGCGAGACAGGCCCCCACGCTTTTGTGGACCCGAACCAGGGCGAAAGAACCGAGCCCGCCGAGCAACGCGCCGGTCGGACAAAGCGAGCGGCACCACACCCGGCGGGAGAATAAAAGTTCGGCGAGGATGATGGCGGCGAAAATCCATGCGCCGAGAGTCGCCCCACCGAAAACCATGAGCGAAAAAACGTCCCGTCCGATCTGCACATGGGGCAGAAGATGCGCCCACAGGGCCAGGTCCGCCAGAAGCGCTGCGGCGAGCCCAATGAACAGCAGCGCCCACTTCAACCAGCGCGGCGCTGCGACGTCGGGGGGCCGGAAGCCGAGGCGCGGGAGCGCCCGCTTCCGGAGCGCGTCGAAACCTTCCAGGATCGTGTTCACCGGGCATATCCACCCGCAGAAGACGCGGCCCATCAGCGCAGCAATCAGAAGGGTCAGCGCACTCCCGGCGAGAAGACTGGCCCAGGCCCCCGGCACGCGCAGCAGGGTTTCGAGGGCGACCACTGGATCGAGGAAGGTGATCCCGAAGAGCGAGAACGAGCCGAACCCGCCGGCGATGGCGATTGAACTCGCCGCCGGATCGGGCAGGAAGCCCACCGCAGCCGAAAAAAGATGATACAGCGCCCGCTCGAAGCCGGTCCCCATGAGGGAAATGGTGTGGTAGGCGTTCTTTCCGTACTGCTGGTAGAGGACACCCCCGTAGTTCAGCGCGGGAACCGCGAGAAGAAACGCGAGAGCGCCGATCTGGACAACGCGCCTAGGCCATCCGGGCATGGGATCAGGCCTCCACCGGCACGATGCGGATCGCCTGCGGGATGTGGATGCAGGCACGCTCGCACAGGCCGCAGCCCACGCAGGCGTCCGTCACGATGGGCTGCTCGTAAAGCCCCGTTTTCATCGCGACGCCGGGGAAGGGACACGCGCGGATGCAGACGCCGCATGTGCGCTTCTGGTAGGAGTAACACATCGATTTATCGACGACGGCCCGGCCCATTCGCACTTCGGCGCGGACGGTTTCGTCGGCCACCGATATCGGCCTGAGGGCGCCGGTCGGGCAAACCTGGGTGCATTTCATGCAGAGCATGCACGCCTGATCGCGCGGCCTGAGATAGGGGGTGTTCAGGTGCTTCAGGCCGGAGCCGAAACCCTTCAAACGGATGGCGGTGTTGGGGCAGACCTGGGCGCAGCGCGCGCACCGGATGCAGCGCTGAAGAAATTCTTCCTCGGGAAGCGCTCCGGGCGGCCGCAGGAAGGGGCGGATGCGTTTTGCGGCCTGCGCGATCGCCCGCCCGCCCGTGGCGAGACAAAAGGCAGCCGTGCCCATGAACGCCGCGCCCATCTGAAGAAAGGCTCTTCGCTTCAGCGTCGAAACCAAAAGAAACCTCCCTTAAAGCCGCACCGGGGAGGCGGGATGGCCTCGCATCCCCGGTGACGGGAAGAGTTAGATCTTCTCGATTCGCGCTTTCAGGTGCTTGTAGTCCGCCTGCCCGGAAACCGGGTCGAAGGCACGGTGCGCGACGGCGTTGACCATCCACTTGTTCTTCTTCGGGTCGGCGCTGTCGGCCACCGAGAGATTCCACGGCGAGAAGAGCTGACCAGGCATGACCTTGTTCCGCGCCGGCTTGACCTTGCTCTTGATACCGATACTGGCGCGGGCCTCGTAGTTTCCCCGCGGGGTGACAATGCGTACCCACTCGCCGTCTTTGATGCCGAGTTGGCGCGCATCGCGGGGATTCAACTCGAGATACTGCTCCGGGACGAGCCTTCTGGTCGTCGCCGCCCGAATGGTCTTCGTCGTATGGAAGTGCTCGAAAACCACACCGAGATTCAACCAGAAAGGATATTTGTCCGCCTTCTTCGTCTCCTCGATGGATTTCCCGTGGTAGTCGAAGTCGGGCAACTCCGGCGTGAGCGCATTATCGCGCATCTCGACGAGTACATCGTAGTGATCGATGACAAAGAAGTTCGGGTCTTTGCCCACCTTGTCGAGCTTGCCGATGATCTCCCTCGCCCGCGAGTAGTCCTGCTCGGTGAGCTTGAACTTGGCGTGGCCGTTGCTGCGCCGGAAAGCGCCATAGGGCTTTTTCTTCCATCCCTCCTGGTCCATGTACTTGCGCGCGACGCCTCCCTTTTTGGCGATCTCGTAGGTCGGCGCAGGGTAGTAAATGCCCTTGAGCTTGCGAAGCTGCTCGTAGGGCGAGATGCCATCGCGCTTCTCGACTTCGAGCATACCGGTCAAATCGGCGTCCGAACCCTCACTCGCTCGGATAATGTGGCGGAAGACGTCTTCCGGATCGTAGAGGCCGTCCTTTTTCGGCTTGTAGGGGAACACTTTGTCCGGGTCGAGCCCCAGCTTCTTGGAGAGCTTTTTTCCCTCCCGGATGATGATGTCAAAGTCAGGGATGCAGTTCTTGGGAGGTTCCATGGCCTTGTCGGTGACGTACATGCGGCGTTCGCTGTTCTGGTAGACGCCCCACTTCTCGCCGTGCGTCGCCGCGGGGAAAACCACGTCTGCGTAGAGCAGGTTTGGCGCATGACGGTAGGCCTCGGCCATGTAGGTGAAGGTTTTCGTGATGGCCGGACGGACAAGGGTGTTCACCTCAGGCAGGTCGATGTGGGTGGCGTAGGCGAACTGCATCACCTTGACCTCGCCCTTCAAGGCGCGCTCGAACATACCGATCGCCATGCCCTTGTTCTTCATCTTGGCGGTCACATCCAGGCGGCCCTGCGGCAGACCCCACTCTTTTTCGATGTGGTCACGGTGCTTGTCGTTTCCGAGCCCCTCATTGAAGGGGAGCCGGCCGGTGAGGCCGCCCATGAGACGTTCGCTCATGGCGTTGGGCTGACCCGTCATCGAGAACGGTCCGCAGCCCGGCTTACCGATGTTACCGGTCAAGAGGTGGAGGTTGATCAGATTGATGGTGCGGTGCTGCCCGTGGATGGACTGGTTGTAGCCGATTCCCCAGAAGGTGAGCACGCCGCCCTTGCCGCGCCGCCTGCCCTTGAGCGTGGCGTCGGCCCAGATGCCGGCGATCCGCCGGACGACGGAGGGCGCCATACCCGTCCGGTCGATGACCTGCTCGGGGCTGTAGCGGGCCATAATTCCTTTCCGGTATTCCTCAAAACCATCGGTGTGCGTGCGGATAAACGTCTCGTCAACGGCCTGTGGATACTCCTTCATGAGGACATGGGCGATAGCATTCTGAAGGGAGATGTCCCCGTTCGGACGGATGGTGACGGAGAGGCTATTCTGCCGGTTCACCTGGGCATATCCGTCCATCGTCCCCGTGTAGCGCGGGTCGACAACCATGGTCGGGATGTTGCGTTTTTCCTTTGTCGCGGCTACCCGCCAGAAGAGGACAGGGTGCGAACCACGGGCATTGTGCCCCCAGTGGCTGATGAAGTCGGCATCCTCAATATCGGAGTAGTTGCCGGGGGGGTGGTCGCTTCCCAGGCTGTGAATGTAGCCCGTGACGGCGGAGGTCATGCACATCCGCGCGTTGGCCTCGATGGTGTTGGACTGCAGGACGCCCTTGTAGAAGATGTTGTCGAGCCACTGCTCTTCCATCGTGAGCTGGCCGGACTGAAAGACGCCGATTGAGTTTCCGCCGTACTTTTTCACAACTCCCGCGAGCATGTCGGAGACGATCTCCATCCCCTCTTCCCAGGTTCCCTCGCGGAAAACGCTGTCGTCGAAGCGGCCCTTCGTCTTCGAGACGTGACCCGTCAGCGGGTTGGACATGTCCTTGCGGATGAGAACCTTGTCCAGCCGATCGACGTAGAGCGCCTCGGCGGCGGTCAGGCCCTTGATGCACTGAAGGCCCAGGTTGACCGGGGAGTCCTTGTCGGGAACCGAGGCGACGATCTTTCCGTTCTCGACGACGAAGTAGGTGTGGCAGCCAACCCCGCAGTAGGCGCACTGCGTCGGGACCAGCTTGCGCGTGTCCGAGGACGCCGCGTCGGCGTCGCCGAGAAACTGGAACATCTCCTTGTTCCGGGTGAGGTTTCCGCCCATCGCCAGGCCGGTGGCCAGGGCGGCGGCGGAGCCTTGCAGAAAGTTCCTCCGGTTGAAGCGTGGCATATTCAATCCCTCCAGGGGTCGCGCGGCCCCGCGCCCTGTTTTTCCCAGGAGCGGATATAGGCCACCAAGTCGTTAATCTCTTTTTCCTCCAGTTCCACAAAGCCCTGCTTTCCCTTCAGGTAGGCGCCCATCGGGGTGCCGACCCGTCCCGACATTAGGGTCGCCTTGATGTAACCGTCCGTCGCGGATTTCAGGAAACCCTGATTGTTGAGCGACGGTCCGGCGTAGCCGGCGACAGAGTTGGTAACGTGGCCGCCGCCCACCTGGGGACCGCCCAGGCCGTTAATCCCGTGGCACCCGGCGCACATTCCGTCAAAAAAAACTTTTCCTTTGGCAGCCGATCCGGCCACGCGCTTGGCGTCGATTCCCTGGTAGTCGCTGACCTGCCAGCCCCGTACATAGGAGGCGATGGCTTCGATTTCCTCTTTTTTGAGAATCGCGTTGAAGGCAATCATTTGACGGGGAAGGCGGCCGTAAAAAATCGATTTACGGATGTACCCGTCCGGGGCGACCGAAAGAAAACTCTGGAGGTTGAGCGGAAGACCAATACCGCCCTGCCCGTTTTTTCCGTGACAGGCGGCGCAATGGATGGAAAAGAGTTTCTGGCCCTTCGAGTAGGTGGCGTTCCATCCCCCGTCCCGGTAAGCGGCGGCTTCATCATCCCCCGGGATCGTCCAGGCCAAGACACCGACGATAAAAAAGCCGAGGAAAAAAACGAACCGAACTTTTCGCATAAAAAACCCTCCAATAGCTTGGCCAATGGATTTTTGAGACCAGGAAAAAGCCGACTCCGACCGTCCCCCTCACCTTGAAACCCCACATGGACATGGCCTGAATGCTGATGGCCCCTTTTGTGGGAAAAGTTCCATAAGGTATGAGATGAAAATGATGCGCCTCTATTTTAAGGAGTTAAATATCTTTATATCTTATTTATGCCTCTTTTATCGATCTGGCAACTATATTTTGGTTTCATTGGGTAAATTTTCTGGATAATTCAAATAATCAAGGATTTAAGGGGATAAACTGCCGAATGAGGCCCCCCGCTGGAACGGCTTTTTTTCGACGAAAACACGTATTCGATGGAAACCTGAGCCTAATTGAACGATCCGCCGAGGGCGATGCCCATGGCGGGAATCTCGCCCCGCCGTGGACACACCAAGCGGTCCTCTCAAGACTTCCCATGGCTAACGTTCAGGGTCGAAACTTGTCCACCTCGACGGACTTTCCCGTATCTACACTTTCGATGACGGCTTCGAGAACAGCGACGACCTCTCGTCCTTCCGGTCCGCCCACTTCCGGCCTCTCTCCAACGCGAATGGAGCGGCCAAACGCGGCCATTTGGTCCACGATGGCATCGCCGCCCTCGACAGGCACTTCAGAGCGAACCCTCTCTTCCCTCTTTTGAAGGAATAGTTTATCTCCCTCGTCCTCGCACCAGACATTGCACTCGGTGCCGAACGCAGCCGTGTTGAACAGCTTGGGAACCCCGGAGCAGGTTCCGATGTACCCGAGCGCGCCGGATTCGAACTCAAGCACGATGCTCGTCACGTTATCCAATACCCCGATCGAATTGAGCTTCGTTGAAAAGGCGGATACCCGCTTCACCGGACCGGCCAGATAGTGGAGATTGTCCACCATGTGGACCCCAAGGCCAGTCATCGATCCCACCGGGCACTCGGCGGGATCTTCGCGCCATCCCGGTCGCAGCGCTCCGCCCGGCATGGATAGATTGGACTCAAGTTGATACAGATCGCCCAGCTCCCCCTTATCGATCATCTGCCGAATACGCCGGGTGGCTCCCTGAAATCGGCGATGTTGCCCGACCTGAAGGGCAACGCCTGCCTTGGATGCCGCATCAATGGCCCGGTCCGCATCGGCGACGGTCAGCGTCAGGGGTTTTTCAATGAAAACGTGCTTCCCGGCGGAGGCCGCCAGGCAGATGATGTCAGAGTGAGTGGAATGCGGCGTCACGACGACCACGCCTTCGACCTCGGAATCGCTCAAAACGCCATCCAAGCTGTCCGATTCCCGGCAGCCGTATTTCTCGGTGAATTCCTTCCGTGTGGCAGCTGTCCGCGTGAAACAGTTGACAACCTCCAGATTGCCCGCCCTTCCAGCAGCATCAGCCAACACATTCGAGTATCTTCCCAGCCCAACGAACGCCACACGTGCCTTATCTGCAGCCATCATCTCTTCCTTTCACGAATTTCGAACAGGACATTGATCCAGGAAATGCGCCATTCCCCCAATCGTTTATTTTGAATCAACTGAACGGCTAAAGAAGCAGCCGATCGTCCATGTCACAGCGGGTCATGACCTCATGGCCATCCTCGGTGATCATCACGGTCTCCTCAATCCGGACGCCGCCGCCGCCCTTGGTATCCGGTACCCAGATAAGCGGCTCCACGGCGAACACCATTCCCGGCTCCAAGGGGACAACCTCGGAGTCCGGATCGGGCTCTCCGATATAGGGCGGCTCGTTTGGAGAAGTCCCGAGCGCGTGGCCGATGCTCAAGCTGAACCAGTGATCCCTCAGGCCATACTTATCGGCGGTTCCCCAAATCTCGTCGGCCACCTCCTGGTTGGTGTACCCCGGCCGCATCCGTTCGAGCCCCTTCTGAAGCGCCTCGTAAACTGCCGTGTATATCTTTTTCTGGAAATCCGAGGGTTTACCGCAAATCACCGTCCGGGCGACGTCGCCAAAATAGCCGTTCCACTGGGCTCCGATGTCGATGAATACGATATCGCCGTTGCGCATGATCTTGTCTGTCGCATACCTCGCCGGCGGCGACATGTGCTCCCCCGAGGCGACGAAGGGAGACACCAGATGCGCCATTTCGGCTCCATAGTGGTGAAGCGTTTTCATGGCCTCCGCCGCCACGTCGCACTCGCGCACGCCGGGCCTCACGTGTTCCATCGCCGTCTGGCAAACCGAGTCCGCAATAGCGCTCGCTTCCCGGATCATGTAGGCCTCTTCTTCCAGCTTTCGGCGGCGGACCTTGTGCATCAGCGTATCGCCGTCCACCAGTTCCATGTCGGGCAATATGCGCTGAAACGCGCTGAGCATGTGGTAGCCCATGACATCGACGCCCAGCTTGCCGCCGATCACGCCCAGTTCCTCGAGGGCCGGGCGAAGGATTTCCCGGACCATCTTGTCCATCAGCTGCTGCTCTTCGAGCTTGGGCATGCTGTGGAAATGGTCGATCCAGGGCATGTCCCGGGTGATCCGCGGAATTTCCCCCCCGTTGGTGAACAGATGGGGTTTTTCGTCCTGGGTCAGGAGCGTCATCGCCCGCACCCCTTCCCGGTGCGCCAGGAACGACGCCCGCAGGCTGGTCAGGTAGCGGACGTTTTCGACCTTCGTCATGAACAACGCATCAACCCCGGAGTCCTTCATGAACTGTTGCGCCTTATCAACTCGTTTCGATCGCAAGGCGTTCAAATCGACCCGATGCTCGTAGTCGACCAAAAATTGACCCCGTGCGAATTCCATCATTTGACCATCTCCTATGAATCCATCGGAATTATCCCTATGAATGCACGACTCCCCTACGGGCACAATGGCCCGGTTGCGATTTCGTCTATTGGTTTATCGAAGGCTATTACGCCGCCGGCTCTTCCACCAGTTCGATCAGAACGTCATCCGGTGCCTTGATGAACGACGTCGTCGACCCCAAAACGCCCGGGCCGGGTTTCTTCGTGAACTCCACGCCGGCCTTCTCCAGCTTCTCCGCGAAGGATTTCAGATTGTCCACCTGAATCCCGAAGTGATGCAGTCCCCGGCCGACCTTGACCATTTCATCGTTTTCATTGGGACGAAGCCCGCGAATTCGAATTTCTACACCGTCCAGCATGACGCTGATATAGGGAGCACCCATGTAATCTATCTGGGGTGTATGCAGGATCCCGCCAAAATGCTGGATGTAGAAATCCGCAGCCACTTGCGGATCTTTTGCCACATGATGCACGTGATGAGTTCGGCATCCCATAATATTTCCTTTCTCCTGCGATTCAGGTTACAGATTTCGAATGGCCTTCAGGCGCTTCATGATGTTTCCGCCGTCGCTGTGCATCATGTTGTGCGCGTCCCGAAAATACATTTCAATTGGAAGCTCCTTCATGACCCCCATCCCTCCGTGAATTTCCATCGCCGCGCGCGTCACGTCACAAGCCACTTCGTGCGCAAAATAGCTGGCTGAAGGCGACATTTTGGGATCGCCCGGAATATTCTTTCCGTCAACACCATTCCATTGAGCGTCCACGCGCCAGGCGGCATACAACACATAAGCCCGGGCGGCCTCGATCGCCGTGTACATGTCGATCAGCTTCATCGAAATGGCCTGATGCTCGATGATGGGCTTTCCGCTGGCCACCCGGTTTCTTGAATACTCGAGGGTATCTTCGTAGGCGGCGCGCGCCAGCCCGATCATCGCCGCTGCGTTGATCAAGGCATCGCCCCGCATGTGCCTGCGGATATACGAAACCCCGCAATTCTCGGGTCCCAGCCGGTTTTCGACCGGTATTCGGACGTTATCCAAAATGAGCTCGCGGTTGAGATTCAGCCGGTAGCCCATCTTGTCGTGCACCCGTCCGTGAGAGACACCGGGAGTATCTCTGGGAACCATCATCAGGGAAGCGCCTTCATCGATCCCTTTTGTCTGGTCAGTCCGCACGTAGACGAAATACAATTTGGCCCACCCGATGTTGGACACAAAATGCTTCATACCGTTAATAACGTATTCGTCCCCGTCCCGGACGGCCGATGTCCGGTATCCCGCGTCGGGCGCGCTGTAGGGGTAAAGGTTCTCCGAGCCGGAATTGGGTTCGGTCGTCGCGGTGGAGATCAGAAAATTCGGATCCTCGCAATAGGCCCGAAGCCACTTTTCCCGGATCTCCTCCGATGGGCAAAGTTCTTCATTCCCCAAAAGGTGCGTGATCTTCGTCGCGGAGAGAAGCATTCCGCAAACTCCGCGGTTTCCCCATGAAAGCTCCTCGGCCACGATGCAATGGGAGAAGAGATCATCGACGCCACCGCCGCCGTACTTCTCCGGAAGCCCCATCGTCCGGAGGCCCACCTTGTCGGCCTTCTCCAGGAGCGGCTCCATGTAAGCCGATTTGGCCGGATCCGGGTTGTGGTCCAGGTCCAAGCCGATGGGCCGAATTTCCTTTTCGGCAAACTCATGAGCCAGCTGTTGCAGGGCAACCTGCTCATCCGTCAGACGATAATCAAACATTTGCTCTCTCCTCCCTTAAAAAAATTGTACGAATGACGCAACTCATCATTTCGCATGAATCCTGCGGGCTGGAGAGACCGCACTATTCAACACACTGAAAAAGCAATTCCGTTATCGGTGCCGGCAATTTCCGTTCACCCGAAATTCCGCTCCGGGTGATTAGAGTCCATCCCCGACAGCCACATAGGCGCCGCCCGATACGGGATTCTCCTCCTCGCTCCGCGCGCCCCATTCGCCCGTGAGGGCATACATGGCGCGCACTTTTTTCATGTTGTTTCCGCCGTCACTCGAGAAAAGCATGTTGTGGCAGTCGCGGAACCATTTCTCCAGGAAATTCTCGCGCTGGACTCCCACACCCGCATGAATCTCCATCGCCATTTTCGTCACATCGCAGGAGATTTCATGCGCAAACGCGCTCGCGGCGAGGGTCATCGGCGGATCGATCGGGATTTCGTTCCGCACATCCTGGCGCCATGCGGCCTGCCAAACGAAAGAGCGCGCCGCTTCAAGCTTGGTGTACATATCGACCAGTTTCAGCCCGACGGACTGATGGTGGGCAATGGGTCTTCCGCTGGCGATCCGCTCTTTGGCGTATTCGAGAGAAGCTTCGTATGCGGCGCGCGCGGTGCCAATCTGACCCGCCGCGTTGATCAGGGCATCTCCGCGCAGGTGCCTGCGAATTGCCGAAACACCGCCGTTCTCATCCCCCAGCCGGTACTTCACCGGAATTCTCGCGTTCTCAAAGATGATCTCGGCATTCTGGTTGAGACGATACCCCATCTTGTTGTGGACCTTGCCCATACGAACACCGGGCGTGTCCATGGGCACCATGAGGAGAGAAGCGCCCTGCTCCACTCCAACCGACGGATTGGTACGAACGAAAGTAAACATCAATCTCGCCCACCCGACGTTGGAGATGAAATGCTTTTTCCCGTTGACGATGTAGTCGTCCCCATCCCGGACCGCGGTGGTGCGATAGCCCCCGTCCGCGCCGTTGTAGGGGAGCTGATTTTCGGCTCCGGAGAGCGGCTCGGTCGTCGCCGTACCGATCAGGAAGGTCGGATCCTTGACATACTCGCGCAGCCAATAATCCGCCAATTCCTTATCCCCGATGAGCTTGCTCAGCAGCACATGGGTGACTTTCGTGGTGGACAGCAGGAATCCGGTGGCGCCCCGGTCTCCCCATGAAATTTCCTCGCCCACGATGCAGTGTGTCAGTAGGTCGTCCACACCGCCCCCGCCGTATTCATTCGGAATGCTCATGGTTCGAAGACCCGCTTTATCGAACTTCTCGAGAAGATGCGGCATATAGGCGCACTCGAGAGGGTCTTCCTTATGATCCAGCTCAAGGCTAATCGGCCGGATTTCGTCCCTCGCAAAATCATGAGCGATTTTTTGATATTCGAGTTGTTTTTCGGTCAAACTGAAATCAACCATATTTATCTTTTCCCTTTCGAAATGGATTTTTTCGGTTTACGCAAAAAGTTCGAAAACCGATCTATTTTGCAAGAATTTCCGCCACCTCCACCGGCTGGCCCCGCTCGGCCGATGCCATCGCGGCATATACAATCCCCAGAACGTGGAGCCCATCCGGACCACTGACCTCGGGGGAACGCCCTTCCCGGATCGCGTCGGCGAAATCCTCTAACTCCTCTGTCAAATAATCGTGTCCCTTGTACTCTTCAAAAGGAACGCGCTCTCTTTCCTTGCTGTCCGTTTTCAGCGTGAAAATTCCCTCCCAGCGATCGTGGTACAGATTCGCCTCGTCGCCGTAGGCGTTCAGAAAATAAGTAAAATGCCCGTTCGGTGTCCGCGGGCTGATAAAGCTCGTACCGAGGGTCCCCAGCAGGCCCGACTCGAACTCGAGCCACAGGACAGCGACGTCCGGAATTTCGGATTTGGTTTTCACCTTGCTGAAAGCGGCCGATACTTTCCGGACGGGCCCGAACAGATAATAGAGGTTATCCACTTGATGGATGGCGACCTGCAAAAGAGGGCCTCCAGGCGACCCTGAGGCATACCATTGCCAGTTGTCGGGTGTGTAGTGGAGCCCCCGATCATTCGAGTAGTTTGTCTCTGCCAACGCCAGGGTCCCCAGCTTGCCTTCATCCAGGAATTTCTTGAACAGGCGATGACCCTTCAGACGGCGGGAGCTCGCCCCCACGGCCAGAGTCACTCCGGCATCGTCACAACCCTGAATCAGTTGATGGGCCTGGGCGGTGGTGGCGGCGATCGGTTTGTCGACAAATACATGTTTGCCCGCTTTGGCCGCCGCAATGCCCAGCTCATGGTGCTTGTTGTTGGGCGCTGACACGATCACTGCTTCGACCTCGGGATCTTTCAAGATCGCTTCAAAGCTCTCTTCCTGTCTGCACCCGAATTGTTCACAGTATTTGTCCCGCTTTTCCTTGGTGCGGGTAAAACAATTCACGATCTGCAACTTCGGCGATTTCTGGGCCGCTGAACCCAATGTAAAACCCCAGCGCCCAAGACCGACAAAGGCGACTTTCAATGGTTCTGCGCACATATATTTCTTCTCCTGTCTCCAGCTCGCTTATGGGTTGCCTAGAGTGTTTTCATGCGTGGATCCAAAACATTTCTTAACCAATCGCCCACCAGATTGGCCCCCAGTACCGTGACCGTGATGGCAAGGCCGGGAAGTGTTACCACCCACCACGCTGTGTAAAGGTGAACTTTCCCCTCGCTGAGAAGACCTCCCCAGGTCGGGGTGGGCGGAGGGACGCCCAGGCCCAGAAAACTCAGGCCCGCCTCAATGATGATCATTCTTCCCAGATAGAGCGATGCGATGATGATGACCGGAGCCAGCACATTGGGAAGAATATGAAAGAATAAAATGCGTGCGTGACTGCTCCCGATGCTTCTCGCCGCCTGGACAAATTCCTGCTCGCGCAGGCTGAGCACCTCCCCGCGTACCACCCGGGCGTAATTCACCCAAATCCGCATTGACATGACCAAAATTAAATCGGTAAGGCTCGGCCCCACGATTGCAATTGTCGCCAGGGCCAGAAGGATAAACGGAAATGAAAGCACCAGATCCACAATTCGCATAAAAATAAAATCAATCTTTCCGCCAAAGTATCCCGAGATCAAACCAATCAACAGTCCAATACTTCCTGTAAGCAGCACCGCAAAAAAACCGACCATCAGGGAAACCCTCGCCCCGTATATCAGCCTGCTGAGATAGTCACGGCCCAGATGATCGGTACCCAGAATAAAAAAATGCTCCCCGTGCGTCGAAAGAGGAGGCCTCAGGGCACGCTCCAGCAACTGTTCGTGCGGGTTCATCGGAGCGAGAACGGGCGCCAGCAATGCAGCAAAAACAACCCCGAAGAGAATCAGGACACCGAAAAGGGCAGACTTGTCCTTGTAGAGAGAATCCAGGAGCTTTTGCCAGGGCCGCTCCTCCTGGCGTTCTTCTCCGATTTCTTCGACGAATACCGTTTGGGGTGTCCCGAATGTCTCTTCCGTCATGAGTATGATATCCGCGGGTCAAGTACGGCATACAATAAATCTACGGCCAGATTGATAAGGACAAAGCCCGATGCCAGCAAGAAAACGGCCGCCTGGACGACCGGGAAATCCCTGGTGGAAATCGACTCGACCACCAGGCGCCCCACACCCGGCCAGGCGAACACGACTTCGATGATCACCGTACCGCCCAGGAGAATTCCCAAATCCAGTCCCAGAACCGTCACGATTGGAATGGCGGAATTTTTCAGGGCATGGACCATCAGAATGATTTTCTCGTTCAATCCCTTGGAACGGGCAGTCGTGATGTAATCCTGACGCATGACCTCGAGCATCTGCGAGCGCATCAGGCGTGCCAGACGCGCCAGGTGGTACGTCGAAGCGACGAACGCCGGCATGACAAAATGGCTCCAGCCGCCCCGGCCGTACGACGGCAAAACGCCAAGAAATACGGAGAAAAACATGATGAACATGATGGCCAGCCAGAAATCCGGTATTGCCTGAATCAAAACCGTTACACCGATGCAGCTTTTGTCGTATACAGACCCCTCCTTGAACGCCGCAAGACAGCCGAAGGGAATCCCGATAATTGCCGCAAATGCAAAGGCGCCAACCGCCATTTCAATCGTCGCCGGAAAGTGCTCAAGAACGAGACCCATGGCCGGCTCACCATGTTCGATGGATTCGCCGAAATTGCCGTGCAGCGCGTTCATGAAAAACCGCGAGTACTGAACCCACAAAGGCTGGTCCAGGCCCATCAGTTTTTTCAAACGGGCGATGTCTTCCAGCGTCGCGTCGGTGTCCAGCATGACGGTCACGGGATCTCCCGTCATGTGGAGAAGCAGAAAGACGATGATCATCACCAACTTGAGCAGGAAAATCGCCTGGATCAATCGTTTGACTACATATCCACCCATTTAGATTTCTACTTTGAAAAAAGATGCGGTTCCGGCGCGGAAAGGACCGGCGGGGGAGTCAACCTCCCCCGCCGGTGAACGATTTTTCCGTCGGGACTGCACCACGTTGGTTATTTCAGGCCCACCTCGGCGGCAATCAGTTTGCCGTCGGCCCGGGGGGTCCAGTCGATTTTCTTGTTCGCTCCGAAAATCCGGAAAGTCTGGTACAGGGGCACGATAGGCACTTTTTCCTCGCGCAAAATTCGGCCGATTTCCTGATACTTTTTCTCTCTTTTCGCATTGTCCATGGTGGACCTGGCTTCGTTGATCATCTTGTCAATCGTTTTGTCGCGGAATCCACCGTAAGCAGAGCGGCTGCTGATCGCGCCGGCGAACATATGCTCGGTGCTGAACGCCGTGTTCATGCGCGCCAGATAGTACAAGAACGGCTTCACGTTATCCTTGTACTTGCTGAAGATGATCTTTTTCATCGCGCCCCATTCCATCACCTTGACGTTGGCCTTGAGGCCGACCCTGGCCCACTGGCCGGCGATGCCCTCGAGCGCCTCTTTTCCCATCATGAAACGCCCTTTGGGGATGTACACATCGAATGAAAATCCCTGCGCATGGCCGGCCTCGGCAAGCAGCTTTTTCGCCTGGCCAGGGTCATAGGGATAAGGCTTCAGGGACGGGTTATGTCCGAAGCTGGTGGGACCATCCAGAACGGCCACGGGTTTGGCGAATCCCATCATCACGTTTTTGGTGATGGAGTTCCGATCGATCGCCAGGTTCATGGCCTTGCGGACCCTGACATCCATCCAGGGGGCACCCTCCTTGATGACCATGAGAATGTAGTTGGTCCGGGGCGACTGCTTGGCGATGACCCGGGAATTGGCGCTGCTCTTGACCCGCACGCTGAGCCCCGGCGGAAGATTATCGATAACGTCCACGTCTCCGGAAACCAGGGCAGCCACACGCGTCGTCGACTCCGGGATAAACTTCACTACCGCCATCTTGACCTTGGGTTTTCTCCATGCGTTGGGGTTGGCCTCGTAGACCACCTCCTGCCCCTTGCGCCATTTTTTCAGGACATAGGGACCACTCCCGACCGGATTCCGTGAGAGATGCTTTTTGTCATGCTTCTTGTAGTACTTCGGCGGGACGATGAACCCGTAAATGGCCAGAAACGGCGGGAGCATCGGATCCGGCTTCTTGGTGTGAATCCTGGCCGTGTGACTGTCAACGACCTCCACCCGCGCCAGGCTCTTGAAGTAGCGGTACTGACGGGACTTCATCTTCGGGTCGAGAATCCGATCGAAGCTGAACTTCACCGCCTCGGCATCCACAGGATCTCCGTTGCTGAACTTTATTCCTTTCCGAAGTTTGAACTCCCACACCTTCGGGCTCACCATTTTGTAGCTTTCGGCCAACTGGGTGACCAGGCTTCCGTCGGGTGCCCGGGCCAGTAGCGTCTCGAAAACATTCGGATGGTGCATCGAAATCGGCAGGGAGCTGAACGTGTGCGGGTCAAAGGTTGTCAGCGAACCCGCCATGCCCAACGTCACCTTTCCTTTCGGTGCTGCCGCCGCCACGCCGACCGACAGCATTACGGCAATCAGTGAAACCAACGCATAGAGCCTAAATCTCTTCATGTTGTTCCCCTCCAGCGATCATTGACGAAATCAACTTTCCATTAGAGATTAAAGACAAGCCAGTTCATCCGTACTCCGGTTCATTTGATCGTATCCATCATTCGTCACAACGTAAGTTTCGCCCCAGAAAATCTGGCGGTTCGGCGCAATGTTAAACATCGGGTGGACCGTGACGACCATCCCGGGCTTGATTTCACCCGTGGACTTGGGCGTGATCATGTAATCGGTAAGATCCAGGCCCGTGAGATGGACCAGACCGTACGGCCATACCTCTTGTCCATGCTTCTTGAAAACATCGTCCATGGCGTTCACCAGGGACACCATCCCCTCGCCCGGCTTCAAATATTTCAAAGTTTCATCCCTGGCATCGCGCACCAAATCGTGCGCTTTCACAAGCCAGTCCTCCGCAGGGCCCAGCGTTAAAACCCGTACTATCTGGTTCCAGTAGCCCTCCACCCGAGGGGATATTTCCAGGAGCAGGGCATCTCCCTTCTTCATCGCCCGCTTGGTCTGAGGAATGACATAACCCCACGGGGCTTCACCCCCATTAGCCATCCCCCCAAGACCCATCATGTTGAAATTTTCCGTTCCGCCCTCCGGAAGGATGACAGCGTCCATTTCCGCCCGAATCTCAAGCTCCGTCACCCCTTCAGCGGCCATGCCTTTGACGCGTTCCCAAATTTTATCGCCCAACTCGGCCGCCCAGCGGGTTTTTTCGAGCTCCTCATCGCTTTGGACGAAACGATTTTCCAGAATCAAAGCACCCGCCTCGATCCACTCCTTGCCCGAATAATTCTCCTGCCATAACTGGTACCAATTCACCGGCACCATAGAGAGAGACGAAATACCGATCCGCTTTGCCCCGCCGAACTCCGCGTTGAGGTATTCGGCTGCCTGGGCGGGAACCGGTGTCATCGCTTCGCACCGGCAATCGGTAATCCAGCTTTTCCGAAGGGCCTCGATGCGCTGGTTCTCGACGCCAACGAAAAGAACTGGCTCCCCCTTTTTGGGAAATACGAGCACCTGCTGCCCGGAGAAGGGAATATAGTTGGAAACATATGCCAAGTTGCCCGTGTTTGGGCCCTGCCTGCCGCTGTTTCCATAAACAACCAGCACATCCAGATTCTCGCGGTCCATACCGGCCCGAATGTTTTGATAGCGACGGTCACGCTCTTTTGTTGATAGGCTCACTCAAACAATCTCCCCTGAAAAATGCCAAAATATACCTTCCGTAAAAAAGGCTTCCCTCATTCAATCCATTTATTCGGTGGGTTGTGGCTTTACACCATCAAAACATTACCTTTCCACCAGAAACTGCGAGATTCACGCCAGAGACAAATTCCGCCCCATCGCTGGCCAGATAGGCCACCGCCTCCGCCGCGTCCTCCGGGGTTCCCAGGCGGCCCACCGGCGTTTTCCGAATGTAATCCTGGGTGTGATCGTCTGAATGGAGAATCGGCCGTTTCGTGGCCGTCAGCCCCGGGGATACCATGTTGACGGTGATGCCGTGAGGGCCCATCTCGGTGGCCAAATTTTGGGAGAAGTACAACAGGCCGGACTTGATGGTCCCGTAGGAATTCGTCCGGGGCCTTCGCTCCCCCAGAACGGTGGTGAGAATATTGATGATGCGGCCCCATCGCCGTTCGATCATCTCGGGAAGGACCGCCTGACAGCAATTGAACGTGCCCTTGAGCATGACCTCAATCTGGGGAACATAATCCTCCTCCCAGGTGATTTCCATGAAACTCCGTCCCTTGACGAGTTGACGGGCGTTGCAGACCAGAATATCCACCGGGCCGAGCTCTTCCCGGCATTGGCGGACCATCTCTTCAACGGAATCCCGCTGGCTGACATCTGCCTGAAACATGGCCCCCTTGCGGCCCTGCCCCCGAATGGCCTCGGCAACCTCAAGGGCCCCTTCACGATTCGAGTGATAGTGCACGCCCACATCGGCGCCGTCCCTCGCCAGAGCCAGAGAAATCGCTCCGCCGATTCCACGGTTCCCGCCGGTAACGAGCGCAACACGACCCTCCAAACCCATTCCGCCCCTCGGTTACAATGGCATGGACCCATCTTCCGGAAATCCGATCACCCCCCTGAGCGAGCGGATACCCCTTCGGCTCAAAATTCTTTCCCATGCGCCATATAATTCAGGTATTATTATTAATACCTTATAATTTCGTCTGGGGCAATACAACACTTTTTTCGGTCATATATGACAGAATTTGTCATAAACGAAGGGTGATTTCACTTGGAAACCTCAAGGTTGCGGACCGCAGAAAATGATTCTATTTTTGGCGTTCTCAAAGCGGCCGCGCTTTGATTCACGTGATTTTTCTTTTCGCCGCGAAGGGACCACATGAAAGGATTTGCTTCGGAAAGTCCGGTGATCGATCGGTCGATTCCCTATTATTTTCAAATTGCGAATTTGCTTCGCCAAAAAATCGAGTTGGGTGAGCTGGCGCCAGGAGAAAAGCTCCCGAAAGAACTCGATTTATCCAAAGCGCTCGGCGTCAGCCGGGTAACGCTTCGCCAGTCGCTGTCCATCCTGAAAACGGAAGGACTGGTAACCCGGGAACGCGGACAGGGAACTTTCGTCACCGAAAATCCCAAAAGCCCCCAAAAGATCAAGCTCACCGGAATTATCGGTCAGGATGCGTCGCATGTGGACAAGCGCCGTATCGTTTCGATCGGTGACGTGCCGCCTACTCAACATCAGGCGGAATTTTTCGGAATTACGGAAGAGGATTTTCTGACGAGGATTCGACGCCTGCTCATCGTGAAAAAAACGTCCTTTTGCTACGTCATGAATTTTCTGCCCGTCCATCTGGCCAAAAAGGTGACCCGACAGGATATTCTGAATCGGAGCATGGTGGACATCATCAATAAAAAACTCCGAATTCCCGTCGGGAAAATTCACCAGACATTTGAGGCCCGAACGGCGAGCAATGAGGTGGCTTCGCACCTTGGTATTGGTATCATGGAACCGGTTCTATATGTGGAGACGTTCGTACACGGAAAAAAGAGGGAGCCACTCGAGTTC
>CAMYJL010000004.1:24328-60862 GCA_947258645.1 uncultured Nitrospinota bacterium | reverse complement strand
CCTGGGTCTCGGCCAAAAAGAGGAAGCCATCAAAGCGTTCGAGCGAGTTCTCGACCTCGAATCAGACACCAAAAACGGGATCGCCTACAAACGATTGGGAACCGTCGCATTCAGGATCAAGGAATATGACATTGCCGTTCGCGCATTTGAAATAGCGCTTTCATCTATCCAATCTGATCCTGAAATTTTTTATCATCAGTCCCTGGTTTATGTCGCCCAATGGAAATTCGAAGAGTCGCTTCAAAGCGTTACCAAAGCCTTAAAAATGCAACCGAATTTTCCCGAGGCCCAAAAAGCCCGAGGGAAAATCATCGGCTGGATAAAAGCCGCCGAGGAAAAGATGACCACGAAAAAAGAAGAACTGACCGAAACGGTCAAAGAATAAAACCGCCGCGGCCCGGCGCGGGCCGGCGAAATCTTAAATTCCCTATCACCCTTGGGGGGAGAAATGAAAACCGCACAAGATCAACGGAAATATGCCCGCTTCACAGTCCCTGTTGTCATTCAGGCGCCGGAGCTTTCGGACCTGCCGCTTGTCCCCGAAGACGTGAGCGCGGGCGGCTTCAAGGTGGTGGTGACGAAAGAGCCGCCTAAGAAGGACTCCATCGAATGTTCGATACAGATTTCCGAGGATGTCTTCGACAACTGCACGGCCCATGTCGCATGGGTACAAAAAAAAGACGGCCCACCCGAAATCTGGGAGGTGGGCCTGACCATCAAAACGCTTATCGAGGACAGGGATTTCCTCGATATCACATTGCAAAAAGCCTATCAGAATCTGAAATAACCCTGGAGCGTACGCCCACCAAAAACCCCGCATAGATCGCCGGAAGAGAACCTGCGCCGGTTATTCCTGCGTCTCGTTCGGAGCAGATTGTCGGGGAATCAGGGATACACGGCTTTCTGAAGATGGCTCCTCGCCTCGTCGGGGTCGATCCCGTTCGCCCGAAGAAGGTCCCCCGCCTCGGCCAGAACGCGATCCATATCCTCATACAGCTTGAACGTCTTAACGCGGTCCGGATATTCAAAACCCATCGCCTGCCCCAGGATGGTCATGAAATTCTCGATCTCGAAGGGCTGGTCCGCCTCCTCGCCGCAAAGATCGCGGTGACATCCATGATAGACGGTCAAAAGCGAATCCACGCCCGCCGCCCGCGCCGACGAAAAGAGCTTTTCGCGCAACTCCTCCTTCGCACCCGGCGCCTTGAGCGTCGGACACTGGTAGGCGTAGTCGGCGTGCTGATCGACGTCCACGACCTCCAGTCCGGGTACGGTTCTCAGGATTTTCACGACGTTCTCTTCGACGCCGTCGGTTCCGCCGTGGAGGTGAACCGCGACGCGTTTTTCCACCGGCCGGACGTAGAGGGTGCGAAGGGCCTCCAGGTTATCAATCAGGTACCGGGTAATGTGGACAAACGGCAGGACAGGCTCCCGGGGCTCCGAATACAGGGAAATGAAGTCGGAATACTGCATCTGGCAGGTCGGGCAGAACGTGATGACCTTCTCCGGCTCATACGCCCTGAAATGCTCGAGCGATCGTCTTCCCATCGCGGCCCCGCCCTCGAGATCTCCTCTGCGGATGTGGTTGATCCCGCAGCAATGTCCCACGCCGCCCGCCACTTCGTAATTAAGGCCCATTCGGTCAAACACATCCATGCAGGAAAGGAGGATGTGAGGCGTCTGGAGAATGTTGCAGCCGAAGTAAAAAACCGCGTCCGCCTTGTGCTTCTTGCCGCCTTTTACCGCTGTGAGGCGCTTGAACTGCTCGGGCTCGAGCTGGAGGCCGGCCATGAGGCGGATCGTCCGGCTCAGGAGCTTGAAATAATCCCGGCTGTGCCCTGACATTTCCTCTTTATCATTAGAAGCTCCCTGTATCTTGAGCTTGGCGTAGGAGAGCATTTCGCGCGGGTTGACGTCTTCGGGACACGCCTCGATGCAAAGTCCACTCTTTTCGCACACTTCAGTCCATAAGGCCGCTCCCGAAATGTGGGGCCTTCCGTTGATGATGTCGATGACGCCGCGCACGATCGCCTCGGGCTCGGTTTCCTTCAGATCCGCGAACGGGGTCATCGGGCATGCCTCAAAGCACTTCCCGCAGAAGGTGCAAGCCTCCGTGATCCGCGCGATGCGCTCTTCGAACCTCTCCCGAACGGAACTTTCGACTTCCGAGGCCATGCCCTTCTCCACATACCGTCATTCCGGAACCATCAGCAGAACTCGAGTATAACGCAATAAAAATAAGGTATCACCATGACGAGAAACGCATAAATCGGAGGGCCGTGAAGGGGCCATATCATCTATACTGAAACCGGTGGAAGTATGGTGATTCGGGCCAATCGGAGCGGGATCGTGGCAAGAGATGTATTTATAAAAAGACTTTCCGGGATGATTATCTGATGACGATCGCCCCGGACCCCCGCACCGGAATGACTTTCACCCAAAAGGCTGTCCTCAACCTTCTGAAAACCGCTCCGCGTCAGAGCCCGCCGGAATGGCGCGAGCCGCGAATCCTCGCGGTCCAGATCGCGGGAATGGGCGATCTGGTTCTGGCCGTACCCGCCCTTCGGGCGCTGCGGCAGGCGATTCCGGCCAAAAGTGTCGATCTGCTCACCAGCACCAAGGGAAGGCGGGCGGCGGAAGGATGTCCCCACCTCGATGATATCTTTCCGCTGGACATCCAGTCCTTCTTGGCCCCGGGAGGGAAATCTACCTCGTGCTGGGGCGAGTTCATCGCGCAGGTCCGGCGAATCCGCAAGCGCCGGTATGACCTCGCCGTCAATCTCATCGGCCATTATTCGCCTCAAGGCGCGGTCCGGATGGGACTTCTTCTGAAACTGCTAGGGATTCCGCTTCTCGCCGGACGCAATACGCTGGGGACGGGCCCCTTCTATCATTACGCCTTACCGGAAGAACTCAACGCCCCGAGAAACGAGCGGGACACCAATCTGGACCTCGTCCGCCTCCTCGGCCCCCGCAGGGAGCCCACCGAAAATCTGGAGGTGTGGCCGAACGCCGATGACGAAAGACAGGCGGAAGCGCTTCTCAAGAATCACGAAGGCGAAGGCCCGATCATCGGGATCAATCCGGGGACGGATCGGCCCGAAAAGGAATGGCCCGAGGCGAACTATCTGGAGGTCATGCACGAGTTCAAGAATGGGAAAAACGCGCGGTTCATCCTGACGGGAGGCCCCGCCGAAGCGGCGCTCGCCGCCCGGCTGGCCGGGGCTTTCGGAAAGAGCGCTGTCGATACCGTGGAGAAGATCAGCTTTCAGGGGACGGCCGCCCTCATGCGCCGGAGCGATCTGTTCCTCACCCTGGACACGGCGGCCCTCCATCTGGCCTGGGCCGCCGGCGTACCCGCGGTCGCCCTGTTCAAGGAAGAAAACCTGGGCCGCTACCGCCCTGTCACGGATAAAATCAGATGCCTGACGGGACGAGAAGAAAATGAGCGCTCCCCGCTCGATATCCCGGCGGCAGAAGTTATCCGGGCATGCTTGGATCTGTTGGATTCAAAGAACACCGGCGGGTAACTCACGGCCATTGGCAGAATCACTCTTCCCGGCTCTGGTCTCTCACTCCGGTTTTTCCTGGCTCTCGTGCCACCGCCATGCCGTCTCGACAATCACATCCAGATCCGGAAATCGGGGGTGCCAGCCCAGAACCGCTTCGGCCCGCCGCGCGTCCGCGACAAGAGAGGGCGGATCTCCGGGGCGCCTCGGCCCCTCCCTCCGGGGCACCTCCCTTCCGCTCACCCGCTCGACCGAACCAATCACCTCCCGGACCGAATGGCCCTGCCCGGTTCCGAGGTTGAAGGCCAGGTTCTCTCCGCCCTCCAGAAGATAATTCAGGGCACCGAGGTGGGCGTCACCGAGATCCGTCACGTGGACGTAATCCCGGACCGCCGTCCCGTCGGGGGTGCCGTAGTCAGTCCCGAAAATTTCGATATGCGGCCTCTTGCCAAGCGCCGCCTCGATGATGATGGGGATCAGGTGTGTTTCCGGATCGTGATCCTCTCCAATTTCTCCGTCGGGGTCGGCTCCAGAAGCGTTGAAATAGCGGGGCGCCGCCCAGCGCAGGCCGTACGCCCCGGCATACCAGTGGATCGCCCGCTCGACGAACAGCTTGGTCTCGCCGTAAGGGTTCGCCGGGCGCTGGGGATGGTCATCCGGGATGGGAATCGTCTCCGGTATCCCGTATGTCGCGCAGGTGGAGGAAAAGACAAGAGTCTTCACTTCGGCGTCCAGCATCGCCTCGAGAAGGTTCAGGGAATTGGCCGCGTTGTTCCGGAAATATTTCCGGGGATTCTCCATGGACTCACCCACATAGGCGTTCGCCGCGAAGTGGATCACGGCCCCGATCTCATGTTCGCGGAGGGTGTTCCGAACGAAGTCCACGTCGGACAGATCGCCGCTGACGAACGGCCCCCACTTCACCGCCCACTCATGCCCGAAAGACAGATTATCGAACGCGACGGGAATGTAGCCCGCCCCGGCCAGCAATTTACAGGTGTGGCTCCCGATGTAGCCGGCGCCCCCCGTCACAAGAACATTCATCGGTTTCGGCATTTCCGCTCTTTCATATCTTCCGCTCTCCCCACCGGCCGAGGGCGGCGTCTCTCAGGCCCTTGATGACAGCTCCGGCCACCCGCCACTCATTCTTCCCCATCAGCCGCAGCGACCACAACAGGGCGCGGGACGACAGGAACCAGCGGGAAAACAGCGGGCGGGGAGAATAGGCCGTGAAGAACAACAGCCGGTTTCGCGTGTAATAGTAGGCGCTCCGGGGAGAACCCGCATCCATGCTGGATCGCTCCCGGTGCCAGATGACGGCGTCGGGCGCTACGGCGACGCGGAGCCCTTTCTGGCGGATCCGGAAGGAAAAATCCGTGTCCTCGAAGTAGATGAAGTACCGATCGTCGATAAATCCCACGTCCTCAAAAACGGAGGCGCGGACCATCCAGGCCGTCCCCGGCACCCAGGCAGCGTCGAGAAGCCCGTCGGAAGGGATTTCTCCGGGCTCCTCTTGTATGGATTTGTAATCGCACCGATCCCAGTCCACATGCGTTCCCAGCGACCAGATGAGATCCGTCTCGGGATGCCGCATCACCCTCGCCCCGAGGATGCCAATCGCCAGGTCACGCTCCATATGGGCGACCAGACACGCGATGCAGTCCTCCGCGACATAGGTATCGTTATCCACGCAGAAAATAAATTCGGCCCCCCGCTCAAGAGCCGCCCTCGCACCGAAGTTGCGCCCGCCAGAGCATCCCAGATTCCGGCCGGTCTCCAGAACCTCCATTCCAGGAAACTCGCGCCGGATTTTTTCGGCGGAGCCATCGGAGGAATCGTTGTCCACCAGGAGAACATGGCTGCCCCCCCATCCTTTTTCCTGAAAATCAGCGAGCATCTCCCGCGTCATGCCGTGCTGGTTGTAGTTCAGCACAACGGTGATAACGCGCGGGGTACGATGACGATTGTCGGTATTCATATCCGTCATAGCGTCTCAGGAAGAGCGGCACAAAAAGCGGACCATCCGGTCAGCGGGAAATCCGGCACGCCGGAAAACGGGAGCGTCCTCGGCGTCGAAAGGCTTCAGAATCCACGCAAGCAGCGAAAAGACAGCAATGAATTCCAGCACGCCGACGAGAAGGAAGGTCCACCCGGAAAGGGAGGACCAGAACACCAAGGCGGCGGCGGCTATGCTTGCCGCAAACATGGAGATCATCACCCTGCCCGGCAAAACTACCGGCTGGATTCTTCGAAGGGCGACGAACTCCGAGAGGACAAGCCCGACAGCGGCGATTGCCGTCGCGGCTGCCGCTCCGGCTGCCCCCCAGTCCGGAATCAGGAGCAGATTTAGCGCGACGTTCACCGCGCCGAAGCTGATCCGGAGCGTGCGGACCGTCCGGTGATGCCCGGAGGTCAGGAGGATATCCCCGTGCGCACCTCCGCCCATGAGGCTCATCAGTATCTGGCCCGCGATGGCAACCCGGAAGACATCAGCCGCCGGAAGGTACGACTCAGAAAGAAGCGTCCGCACCAGGGTGGGTGCGATGGCGAACGAAAGCACCATCAACGGAACCGTCAGGATGATCGAAGTCTTGAGGCGGAACCGCCACGCCCGGTGAAGCTGATCCGGCTCTCCCTTTTGAACCATCATGGAGGTGGCGGAGAGGCCGATGTCCCCGGCTCCTGAGATGAGCATCGTGCTGATGGCCAAGGTCAGGGCGGCGGAAACGTTGTAGTAACCCACCTGGAGGGTGCCCGCCAGAAGGAGGTTCAACATGATGATGTCCGCGTTTTTTCCCGTGATGAAGCTGAGGACTTCCATCACCGTCTGGGAGCGGCAGAAGGAGCGAACCTCACCGAGGTCGGCGGCATCGCCGGGATCGGAAAAAACATCCCGGCCCAGCCACGCGAAGGCGAGCGCCGTCAGCGCAACCGTCGCGGACAGCAGAATCAGCACGGCGGCGGCCCCGGCGCCATACTGGTAAATCCAGACCGCCCCGATCACATTGACGAGCTGAATCGCGGCTTTCGTGAGGCGGGCTTTTTTGAGATCCAGCCGGGCGGAAAAATAGGCGAGAAAGAGGCTGGAGAGCCCCATCGAGATGACGTAGACGCCCATCCAGCGGAGCAGGCCGCCCACGCGCACCTGCCCCGTGGCGGCCATCAGAAGCGGCGAGATCAAAAACAGCGCGGCCGCGACCGCCAGGCCCATCGTCAGGCGGATCCGCAACAGGCGGCGGACCAGAAAGACAGCTTTTCTTTTTTCTTCCTCGAACTGGGGGACGAAAACATGAATCGCCCGGTCCATACCGAGCGAGATCAGCATCAGCCCGAACGCCGCATAGCTGACAACCGTTCCGTAGAGCCCGAATTCCCGCGCGCCCAGAGCGCGAGCCACGAGAACCGAAAAGACGAGGAAGAGCCCGTAATCCAGAATCCCGCCGATCTGGTTCCAGAAAAAACCCCGCTTGGCCCTCCGGCTGACGGGAATGCTTTCCCGGGCGTCCCGGGGCAGGCTTTCGATTCGAGATGAGGGAGAGGCCAATGGGAAAATTCCTGGAGAGCGGAAAAACCGGACCAATTGGAAATTCACCGGGAAGTTTCAGCGGCCATTCGCCGAAGCGTTAGCTTCCCAATGAAATATTACCAGATGGACCGGGCGTCATTCTCCCTAATTCGCCGGATTCCCGATGGATAATCAAGACGAGTATCGATGTGGGTTGAATTATTTCAATCTTGGACGGCGCTTCCGCCACTTATCCCGGAAAATCGTCTGGAACGGGAAAGAACGATCGAATACCATTTTGGGCAGCTTCTTTTCGCGTTGTGGTCCCGCCCCAGAGTTTTCGTTTCTCCGTCGTTTTTTTATCGGGATGATCCAATCAGGCCAAAGGAAGCTCATCGGAATGACCCCAAGGGAAATTGTGGAAACATACCTGGATGCTTTCTACCGGGAACAAAAGGATTTCGGGAAAATCGAGCGTCTTCTGACGGAAGACTTCACCTTTCGCGGACCGATGGCCCGCTTCGAGGCCCGGGAACCGTTCATGAAATTCATCCGGGAAATCGGTCCGCAAAAAAACAAAATCGAGATCAGTAAGATTGTCGCGGAAGAAAACGATGTCGCCGTGTTTCACGATTTCACCTCGCGCACTCCCGCGATCGGGCCGCTTCCGTTTTCCGAGTGGTATTCGCTGGACGGCGGAAAAATCACATCGTTGAGGCTTTATTTCGACGCAAGAGAGTTCGCCGAGCTCATCAAGGATCAAATTTCAAAATAGCGGACGCTTCATTTCGGGCGGCCCCGCAAAGTAGAGAGGTTCATCATCCTCGCCAAACGCATCTTCCTGATCCTGTTCGGAATCGTCTTCGCTTTGCTCCTCTTAGAGATCGGGCTGAGGACTTACGCTTTCATCCGGCCCGGGTACTCGACCGGGGGTCAGTTTTCCACTTTCGACCCTCATCTGGGCTGGAAACATGCGCGCGGCGCGAGCAGCGTATTCCGGGGAAGAGATTTTTCGGCGCGGGTCCGCATCAACGAGCTGGGGCTGCGGGGGAGCGCCATCCGATCGAAAAAACCGGATGCGGCGGTCTTCCGGATTCTTTTGCTCGGCGACTCGGTCACCGCGGGATTCGAGGTGGAAGAAAACGAAACCTTCGCCGTCCGGTTAGAGAAATCACTGAACCGGTGCGGCCGGGAGGGAACCCGGTTCGAGGTCATCAACGCGGGCGTTCGGGGCTATGGCACGGATCAATCGCTCATTTATTATGAACGGGAAGGGCGCAGGCTCGGCGCGGCGCTGGCCGTATACACCTTCGTTCACAACGATCTTTTCGAAAACACCAAATCAAGCGGGCTCGGGGGACATTACCCGAAACCCCGGTTTTTGGTAAAAGACGGCGCCGCCATTCTCGAAAAGGATACTTTACAGCCGTTCCGGCTTGGAGAAACCGGCACCCTTCCGTCCATCTTCCGCACCGTCCGGTATCATTCGCGGGCGTTGTCGTGGGCAGGCGGAATCGCCGGAAAAGCCCTGACGGCCTCCAGACCTCCCGAGCACCTGAAGCTCTACCCGGAATACCGGACCGCTTCTTCCTCCAGCCGAAACCCCGCCCACAAGAACCTGTTCAGGGCACTTCTCCGGCGCCTCCGGGAGAGCACACAAAAAGATGGCGCCCGGCTCGTTCTCCAAGTATTCCCCCAACGCTGGGAGTTGAGCCGCGAATCCTTCGCCATAGCGTTTCCTGGAAAAGAGTCGAATGCGACCGCGGTCGATCCGGGCCGGATCCACGCCGCCTACGTGGCCCTCGCCCGCGATCTGGGAATCCCCGTTGCCGGAACACTCGCCGTTTTTCGAAAAGCAAATTCCGAAGGGAAGAAACTCTACGTCGCCGATGGACATCTGAGCGCCGGGGGCCACGCAATCATTTCGGACAACCTCGCCCGCTGGCTTATCCGGGAGAAAATGATTCCCCTTCGGATTCCGGCCCCGGAAGGTTGCCCACCGCCTACTCCGTGATCCCCTCGAGCGAGATGGCCTCTCCGTTCAGATTGATCGTGCTCGTCAGGGGAACGGGGGCCTGCACCATCTTTTCGGCGTAGCATCCCTGCTTGGCCAGCCTGATCAGGTTGAGGATTTTTTCCCTCGGCTGGTCGGACTCCACGTCGAAATGCGTACGAACGGCAGTGCAGCCAGAGTCCACCGTGCCCTTCAGAACGGAACCTTTCAGGAAATAATCAAACTCCACCCGGCACTTGGCTTTCGTGAAAGGCGTCTTCGTCATATGGGCGTACCGCCCAAGCTGGGTGAGCAGTCAGAAGCCCACCCCCATCGCGATATAGGTCAACGGCTGGGGATACCGGTCCTCCCCGCCGAGACGGGGCGGCTCATCACAGAACACTTCAAAGTCGCGAAACCGGCCCACCTTGAGCTGGCCTTCGCCCTGGGTTTCCATCTCGGCCAGCATCGTGATCTCGTACCCGCCCGGCCTGATCTCCGGCTTGTCGATGGGCCGCTCGCCGGGAACGGCACTCTCGTCCCACGGGTAGTTGGGGCTATTGATCATTCCACATTCTCCCGTTGGTTTGCGTTTGCATGAATTTCCAGGCTGACGCCGCCCGTTAGTCCGCGATTCCTCTCATCGAAACGGCCTTCCCGTTCAGCTCGATCGTGCTCGTCAAAGGAACCGCCGTCGTCACCATGCTCTCCGCGAAGCAGCCCCGCTTCGCGTTTTTGATGAGGGCCAGCACGTTTTCCTCCGGCTCATCCGACTCCACGACAAAGTGGGTTCGCACCGCCGTGCACCCAGACTCCACCGTCTCTTTCAGCACGGAGCCTTTGAGAAAATAATCGAAATCCACCCGGCAACTCGCTTTCTTGAAGGGGGTCTTCATCATATGCGCGTACCGCGCAAGCTGTGTCAGGAGTCAGAACCCCACCCCCATGGCAATATAGCAAAGCGGCTGGGGCGCGGAATCCTTCCCGCCGATTCGCTCCGGCTCATCGCAAAAAACCTCGAAATGACGGTGCTTCCCCAGCTTGAGCTGACCTTCTCCCTCAATAGTTTCCGTGTCCGCCGACATGGTGAAGACATACCCCTGCCGGGGAAGCTCGGGCTTGTCGATAATTCGCTCACCAACAACCGTACTGTCCTTTCTCGGATCAAGTGGTCCGTCCAATGTAGAAAACCTCCAGAATGTATGGAACCCTCGAAATATCGGATTTCCGAATCATGCCTTCCTCGCACCGGAAAAGAAACTCACCGGACCTCCTGGCGTTTTTATGCCTTATAGGGCATCAGAAAGAATAGTAAATTGGCGTTCTTCTTTTAAAGAAAAAAGTCCTTGCTCATTCTCAGCCCGAATAACTCTGGAGGAGGAGTTATCAACATGAGTCAAACCGGAAGATCCTTCGTCGCAGAGGCGATCGGCACCTTCGGCCTTTGCTTTATCGGTGCGGGAGCCATCGTACTCGACACAAAAACCAACGGAGCCTTGGGCCTGATCGGGATTGCCATGGCGCACGGGTTGATCCTTTCCATCATGATTTCCGCAATGGGCCACGTCTCCGGCGGTCACTTCAACCCCGCCGTGACAGTCGGGTTCATGGTCACAATAAAGCAGGATGTCGGGACGGAATCTCCTATATCATCAGCCAACTTATCGGAGGAACGGTCGCCGGTATCCTCCTCCGCATCATCTTTGCCGCCGATGTGTGGCAAAAAGCCGGACTGGGAACTCCAAAACTGGCGATCAGCGTTGGCTTCGGGACCGGAATCCTGATTGAGATCATCCTGACCTTTTTCCTGGTCATCGCCATCTGGGGAACGGCGGTGGACGACCGGAAGCCGAACATCGGCGGTTTCGGAATCGGCCTGACGATTGCGGCCGACATTCTCATGGGCGGGCCGCTCACCGGCGCCTCGATGAATCCGGCGAGGACGTTCGGGCCTGCATTGGCGGGCGGTGGCTTTGACGGCATTAACCATCTTGTCTATTGGATTGGGCCCATTTTCGGAGCTGTGATAGCAGACGTGATCTACAACAATATTTTGATTAAAAGGGATTAGGAGCTATTACTCTACCAGCCGGCCCTTTCTTTCAGAGGAGAGGGCCGACTGGCTTTCCATCCATTCGAAAACAGATTTTCGGCTTCTCACCTGACAAGGTTGCCATTCCCAATGAAGTTGTTAATATCCTTTACTCATTTAGCTCAAACAGCACGGATCGGCCTGTCAGCAATCCGCGTCCGGAAAAAATAAATCCATTAAATTCAATGGAATGCATGAATAAAGGAACCGAGAATGTCGATTTCACCGATTAAAGTCGCAATTGCTGGCGTCGGAAATTGCGCCAGCTCTCTTCTCCAAGGAATTGAGTACTACCGGAATAACCCGGACGAAGACTTGGGCCTGATGCACAGGGAATTGGGAGGCTTCGGACCGGATGATATTGAGATCGTAGCTGCCTTCGATATCGATGTTCGGAAAGTCGGCCGTCCTCTCCATGAGGCGATATTCGCCCCCCCGAACAACACCAAAACCATCTGGAACGATGTCCCGAGCTACGGCGTAACCGTTCAAATGGGGCCCGTCCTCGACGGGGTGGCCGATCACATGAAGGACTACCACCCCGACCGAACGTTTGTTCCCGCCGAGACGGACCCTGTGGATGTGGCCTCCGTTCTCCGCGCGAGCGGCGCCGAAATTCTGCTCAACTACATGCCGGTCGGCTCCGAGGAAGCCGCGCGCTTTTATGCTGAAGCCTCGCTGGCAACGGGCGCTTCTTTCATCAACTGCATGCCGGTATTTATTGTTTCCGATCCCCAATTTGCCGCACGCTTCACCGAAGCCGGCATTCCCGTCGTGGGCGACGATGTCAAAGCCCAGCTAGGCGCCACTATTCTTCACCGGACCCTCGCCAAGCTGTTCTCCGATCGCGGCGTCAAGGTCAAACGGACCTATCAGCTCAACACGGGGGGCAACACGGACTTTCTGAACATGCTGGAGCGCGCCCGGCTGTCATCAAAGAAAATTTCCAAAACTTCCGCTGTCCAAAGCCAATTCAATGAGCCGCTGGACCCGGATAATATCCATATCGGCCCCAGCGACTATGTACCTTGGCAGGATGACAACAAAATCTGCTTCCTGCGTATCGAGGGTGAAGGATTCGGTGGCGTCCCCCTCGAAATCGAGGCACGTCTTTCGGTCGAGGATTCGCCGAATTCCGCCGGAGTCGTGATTGACGCCATCCGCCTCTGCCGCATCGCCCGGGATCGCGGGGAGGCGGGGCCGCTCTATCCCGTCAGCGCGTACTTCATGAAACATCCGCCGGTTCAAACTCCGGACTCATCCGCCAGAAGAATGATCGAGGATTTCATTGCCGGCGAGCGACGGGCCAGCGAACCCGTCAAGGCGGGGAAAAATGGCCATTCCACTCCATAATTTCCGCTTATCGCCGATGAGAGCCACATACCGCTTGCCCGGCGGGAGGATATTTTCCCTCTGCCGCCAAAGCGTCCTGATCTGATTTTCCTTCCAATGAGCAAAACGGCCCGAAAACGGGGCTCACATGGCTTTATCCACTGAGAAACTTCCTCTCAATCCGGAAATCGATAAAAAAAGCGGACAGGAGATCACTCCCGTCCGCTTTTGGTTTGTTCCGAGACGCGCCTAAGCCATGACCGTTTCGCCCACCAATCCGTAGGACTTCGCGAAGGCTTCGAGCTTCTTCATGTTGGCTTCCGAGGGCTGGCACAGGGGAAGCCTGTATTCGAGCGCGACCTTACCCATGATGGCCAGCGTCGCTTTGACCGGGATGGGGTTTGTCTCGACGAACATCATCCGGTTGAGTTCCCACATCTTGTGGTGAAGCACCCGGGCGCGATCGATGTCCCCGTCCAGATAGGCCTGGCACATCCCGGCGACATCGGCGGGGGCGACGTTGGCGGTCACCGAAATGGTGCCGACGCCGCCCACGGCCATCAGCGGGAAGTTAACGAAGTCATCGCCGGAGAGAACGTCGATCTTGTCGCCGCAGCGGCTGATGATCTCCGAGCCGTTTGCGAGATCGCCGGTAGCCTCCTTCACGGCGACGATGTTGGAAATCTCGGCAAGGCGGGCGATCGTCTCGGGCGCAATGCTGACGACCGTCCGGCCGGGCACGTTGTAGGGAACGATGGGGATGTCGGCGCACGCCGCCACGGCCTTGAAGTGCTGGTACAAGCCCTCTTGTGTCGGTTTGTTGTAGTAGGGGGCGACCACGAGGGCGCCGTCCGCGCCGACATTCTTGGCGAATTTCGTGCGCTGGACGGCCTCCGTCGTGCTGTTGGAGCCGGAGCCTGCGATCACCGGAATTCGTCCGTTCACATGCTCGACAACAACACTGACGACGCGGTCATGCTCCTTATGGCTCAGGGTGGGCGATTCGCCGGTGGTGCCGCACACGACGATGCCGTGGGTGCCGTTTTCGAGGTGGAAATTGACGAGGCCGCGCATGCTCTCCTCGTCGAACTTCCCGTCCCGGAAGGGCGTAACGATTGCTACGAAGGAGCCTTTGAACATCGCCGTACCTCCTCAAATGGCCGCCTTGCCGTCATGTGGCGTCACATGGCGTCGCACAAGGGCACCTCTCCCCATTCATCCGGAACCCCTGCGACAGTAAACGGTCGAATTATCATGCTTTAGCCGGATCTTAGCAAACCCGGGCCAAATTGTGTATTAAAAGACGAAATCCCTTTTTCCTTGACACCTCCCCGCAGAAAAGGATAAAAAGCTATAGATATCAATGAGATATCGAAATAATGAAACAACAGTGAAACGAAATGCCGCTATACGCCAAGCCCCGCCGCCTTTTTCGGGCAAACCTGGGTAAGCCGCCCTTTTTCCGACGAACAACCCCGAGGCCATACATGATCTTGCCTTCCCGCTGCGCCAATCGGAACCGCCTCTCCCTCCTCGTCCTGCTTCTGGTCATCGCCATCGCGGCCGCCGCCTTCACGCTGGGCCCCGCCCACGCTCGAAAGAAGGCCCCCCGCCAGAAGGACCGGCCCTTCCGATCGGCGCTTCTCATCGAGGCCGAGACCGGAAAAGTCCTCAAGTCCCACAATCCCCGCGAGCGGGTGATACCGGCCTCCATCGTCAAGATGATGACCATTCTCCTCGCCCTCGAGCGGGTGAAAGAAAAATCCATCAACCTGAATGACATGGTCATCACCTCCCGGAAGGCGTCGAAAATCGGCGGCCAGCAGGTCTATCTGGCCCAGGGCGAACAGTTCCCCCTCAAAAAACTTCTCCAGGCCGTCGCCATCAGCTCCGCCAACGATGCCGCCTACGCCGTCGCAGAGCATGTCGCCGGCGACGTCGATACCTTTATCGACATGATGAACGAGCGGGCCAGACAACTGGGCATGACCGACACCTATTTCATCAACGTCAACGGCCTCCCCCCCAACCGGCGGCAATCACCCAACCGGATGAGCGCCCGCGACGCCACCATTCTCGCCCGAGAGCTCCTGAAATATCCCATCGTCACCAAGTGGGGCGGCACGAAACACGCCCCCTTCCGGGGCGGCACATTCACCCTCACCAACACCAATCGTCTTGTCGGACGCTTCCACGGTCTCGACGGCCTCAAGACCGGCTCCTACCGGCATGCGGGCTACAGCATCGTCGCCACCGCCAAGCGCGGAAACCTGCGCCTCATCGCCGTCGTCCTCAGCTCCGATCGCCCCCGGAGGCGATTCGTCGAAGCCCGCAAGCTCCTCGCGTGGGGCTTCGCCCGCTACCGCTGGTTCGAGGCCACCCCCAAGAGCATCAAAAAGAATTTCAGCGTCGAGATTGGAAATGGGAAGAAAAAATCGATCCACCTGCGCCCGAAAGGGAGGTTCCGTGCCCTCATCCGGCGCGGACAGGAGATGAAAATCGCCGTCCGGCCCGAGATTCCCGCCTCCCTGACCGCCCCGGTCGCGATCGGGCAGCCCGTCGGCCGGCTCGTCTATGAGCTCAAGGGAAAAGAGATGGGCGAGATCAAACTCACCGCGGCGGAAGCCGTGAAAAAGAAGCCGGGCGGCTTCTTCCGCAGCCTCATCACGCTCCGCTGAGCGCCGCCTCCCGCCCTTCCCCCATGAACGGGAGCGCCATCGCGAAATAGGCGGTCATGACCACCTCCGAGTCGCCGAAGTTGTACTCGAACATCCCTGCGGCAAGAAAGCCTGTGACGGCTGCCGGCCCGGCCACCGTCAAAAATCGCCTCCCGAAAGACCCCTCCCGGAAAAATCTCCGCCGCCGGTAGCCCGCAGCGTAAAACGCCACCCAGATCCATATCCAGGCGGCCAAGGCCGGAAGGCCGCGCTCCGCCGCGATGTGCAGCACGTTATTGTGCAGATGACCCGTGATCTGCTTCAGGGCTTTCGGATCGGCATAGCGCGTATAGCTCCGCTTGATCATGTCGAGGCCAAAACCGGCAAAGGGCCGGTCCGCGACCATCCGGAGCCCGCTTCGCCACATGAGCACCCGCTCATTGGCGGTGACGTCCTTCATATTTCCCACGCTCTGGACCCGCTCCTGAACAGCTCCCGGAGAGAGCAGAATGGCGGCGGCGGCGATGGCCACCAGACATACGGCCCATCTCAGGCTGCGCGCCACGATGACCACGAAAATGGCGGCGGCGGCGATACCGACCCAGGCGTTCCGGCTGAATGTCGTCATCAGGCTTGCGAGAATAAAAAGACCGACCGCGTAAATCCACCATCGCCCCTTGCCATCCTCAAACAAAACGGCGTACGCGAGCGCCAACGCCCCCGCGATCACGAGAAAACCCGCCAGCGTCAGGTAGATGCTGAAAAAACCCGACATCCGGTTCGCCAGGTCCAGCGGCCGGGTCATTGCGACACCGAGCGTGTAAACCGCGGCGACCGCCGTCGCGGCCAGCAGGAGCCTCACCAGCCACAACGCCTCCCTTTCCTCCCGAATCGCATGAAGGGCAAAATAGAAAATGAGTATCTGGAAAAGCTGCTTGGCGTCCTTCAGGCTCCGGACGGGATCGTCCGAGAGAAGGGCGCTCAGGAACGTCAGAACCGCGAATGCCGTGAAGGGCTTCCATAGCGGAAAGCGCGGCCCGCCGGGCCGGGGCTCCTTCCAGAGGGACGCCAGCCAGGCGCCAATCCCGGTGTAGGCGAAAATCTGGGCAAGCGAGATGGAAAACGGAACGGTCAGGATGAAGCCCGTCAGACAAAGGAACGCAAACCGTGAGAGGGGCGGCCTTTCGCGCAGCTTCCGGCCCGCTTCCGCCAGCGAGAGATCGAACCGTTCGCCCTGGGCGCTCACGTTTCCTCTTCCCGCAGGAAGCGTCCCGCGAAGGGTACGAAAGAGAGCCCCTTCACCGATTCACGCCCGTCGGTCATCAGGCATTTCGCCAAGAACCGCCCCCGACGCGGGAGGGCGCCTATCGAGAACGGACGGCCCATTTTCCCACAAGCCCATCCATTTTCCCGATCTCTTCATAAATCGTCTCCGCCAAGCGTTCTTTTCCCTGATCCGTCAGGTGAACGTGATCGCGGAAGTACGCCAGCGTATTGGGAAGCCGCTCGTGAGCGGAGATGCAGAACACGTTCACCAGGCGGCAGATCTCGTCGTTCACCCCCCACCCCTTCCGGTAAGCCTCAAGAAGGGTCTCGTGAGTGAAGCCTGGATACCGGTACCCGATTCGCTTTCTCTCGGCGGAAGTGTTATCCGGCCCGACAAGCGTACCCTGCTTCACAATAATGAGGGGAATGTTCTTCTCCGCGAGCGTGTCACGGATGAAGAGGAGGTTCTCACGGTAAAAATTGACGCCGTTGGGATGAATGGACCCACTCAACCCTTCCCGCACTTTTCCCTCCACATCGTACTTGCTGATGTGACGTATCAGTTTAACGAGGGCGAACCGCAGACGGGCGGCGATCTGCGACCAGCCGGTGAGCCAGTCGAACACGGGGATGTGTCCGGCGAAGATGTTCAGGGTAGTCCTTTCGTTGAACCGCCCATGCGCCTCCAGACGCCGAACCACCTCGGGGATGTCCGAGGAGGAGAAACTCTTGATGTCGTTCCAAAGGTGATAGACCAGGACGAGATCGGGCGTGTAGCGAATCAACTCGCACTTCAGCCGCCTTGCAGACTGGTAAGACAAATAGCCCGGCGTGCCGGCGTTGACGACGCGAATGGATTCGCCGAAGCGCTCTCGAAGCTTCCGCTCTAGACGCCGGGGCCATGTCTTTCCGCCAGTCGAGTTGTTGTTAAAGGTCGAGGAGCCGCCCAGGACGAAGATGCGCACCTCTCCGGCGTCTTTCGACATCGGAAGCTCGGGACCTCGGAGGCCCAGGCTGTTGATTCGCACCCGCTCTCGGCTCTGAATGTACTCTCCGGGAACGATCCGCCACCCAAAGCAGGGGTCTGCCCGATAGCGGAGGGAGGCAGCCTGCCAGCCCAAAAAATCCTTGTGCCGAAAAAAAAGCCGCGCAGCACCCTCGGCAACGAGAAGCGCGAGAAGGAGTGTAACGAGGAAGGTGAACCCTTTCTTCAATTTTTCTTCCCTATTTCCAGAGCCGGAAGCGGCCGGAAAATCGCGAACGACTGGAATGAAAGACCTTTTCCGAACATACGCCAGCTCTCCCGGGGCGGAACACATCCTTATTCGATTTATCCCGCACGCACAACCTCCTCCAGTACGTCTTCGTATTCCACCACCACCTGGCTCCACTGCCTCGCCTCGGCCCGCCGCCGTCCGGCCTCCCCCATCGAGCGGGCCAACTCCGGCGATGTCAGGATGCGGATCGCCGCATCGGCCACCCGCTCCGGCTGCTCCGGATCGACCAGAAGACCCGATTCCCCGTCGGCGACGGCCTCGGGCGTTCCGCCCGAGAGACCGCCCATGACGGGCTTGCCGCAAGCGCCGGCTTCGAGATGCGCGATCCCGAACGCCTCGACCTGCCCCGTCGCGGGATCTTCCCGCGAGGGCATCGCAAAGAGGTCGCAGGCCTGATAGTAGGCGTTCTCCCGCCGTCCCAGCCTTTCGTGGGGCACTTCCCCCGCGAATATCACGCGCTCTTCCACGCCCAGATCCTGCGCCAGCGACCAGAGCGGAATCTCCTCGGGCCCCGAGCCCACAATGAGGTAGGCCGCCTCCGGCACACGCTCGACGATGCGCGGCAGCGCGCGAATCACCGAGTCGAATCCCTTGACCGCCTGAAGACGCCCCACCGAGAGAATGACCTTCTTTCCTTCCAGCCCGAGGCGGCTGCGGACCGCATCGCCCGCCTCGGGCGGATCGAAGTTTTTGAACGAAACACCGTTCGTGATGACGTGCTCCCGATTCGCCCGGAGCCCGAGTTCCTTCAGGCGGCCCAGCGCGTACCGGCTCACCGCGATCACCGCGTCCGCCCGGGAGAGCGCGGCCACCAGCTCCTCCCGGCGGGACGACCCGTACACCTCGATTCCGTGCACGACCACCACGAACGGAATGCCCAGCCGCCGGGCCGCGAGCGCCGGCCGGAGAAAATCGGCCCGGTGTGTCAGGAGAATCGCGTCCGGCCGATCCCCCAGGATCCGGCGCGCGAATTTCGGCCAAAGAAGCGGCTTCCAGCCCACCCGCCCGACACGGGCGGGGGCGGTTTCCTCATCGACGCCAGAATCTCCGGCCCGGCCCCGGGCGAGAACATGGACGCGGTGGCCCCGCCTCGCCAGAGAACCGGCGAGGCGCGCGGAGAGGGTCTGCACCCCGCCCACCGAAGGAGGGTAGGCCGACGCGCAGAGAAGCAGCCTCATCCCCGTCCCGCGGCGGCTACGGCTTCACTCTGCTCGCGTTTTTTTTCCGCGGCGACCTCGCGGTAAATCCTCTCCGTATGATCCGCGTTAGCGGCTACGGAAAACTTCAGCGCCAGCGCGCGCGCCGCGCGGGCCATCGACGCCGCTTTTCCCTCATCCATGCAGATTCGGATGAGGCGGGCGATCTCGTCCGCGTCGGTGGGCTCATTCAGGACAAGCCCGCTTACGCCGTCTTCCACGATTTCCGCACCCCCGCTCTTCGAGGAAAAAACGCAGGGGAGCCCGCTCGCCAGCGCCTCGAGGCAGACGTTGCCGAATGGCTCGTAAAGCGTTGGAAAAACAAATGCATCCGCTGCATGATAGAGCCGGGAAGCGGGAATCTCCGACCCACAGAAGCGAACCCTTTCGGCCACGCCCAAGGCACGCGCCAGCCGCTCATAGGGGCCGGTGTTCCCCCGGCCCGCCACGAGGAGGAGGGGCGATTTTCCGGCGGCGGCAAGAAGTGAAAAGCCCTCGATCAGATAACGCAGCCCTTTCCGGAAAAAACCGCTGCCCAAGTAAAGAACGGCGAAGGCGCCTTCCGGAAGACCGAGTTCGCGGCGGACGTTTTCTTTTTCGCTCCCCTCCGGGGGGCGGAATTCCTCGGGATCCACCCCATTGTAGATGACGGGAACGTTTTCGCGCCCGAAATGCCGGTGGATTTCCTCCGCCCCCCTCCGGCTGATGGCCGTCACGCGGCGGGCGCTTTCTTCGTTCATGAGCCGCGCTTCGATTCGGAGGAGGAAAAAGTGCAGCGGGTCCATTCGCTTGAGCATCGCCTGCCATTTCGGCATGTAGCGCGAGGAGACCTCGAGCCATTCCCGGTGAAGACCCTCTCCCGCGCGGTAGATGTCGCAGGAATCTACCCGGTCGCAGGAGTGAACGATGTCGAAGCGCTCGCGGTGGACAATTTCCCTCACGCGCGCGGCGAATGAGAGAACTTTTATGAAGGAGAATACGCCCCGGACGCGGACCTCGTGGAACCGCACAGCCGGATGGGGCAGCTCGGGCATGCGGCGCGCGATGATGTGGACCTCGTGGCCGCGCCGGGCGAGCTCGCGTGCGAGCAGCCAGACGTAGCGCTCCACCCCGCCCTTGCGATGAACAGCCGATCGAATGAGAGCGACTTTCATGTTCGCTCCGGGGGCGGCGCGGCCGGGCCCAAGGTTTTCCCGGGCTAAAAAACGGCGGCCGATTTTTTGGAGATGAGATGCTGGCCCAGGGCCAAGTGGATCAGGCCTGAGTTTTCAAAGGTTTGAATGGCGTCCCCGGGGCTTGAGACGATCGGCTCGCCGTGGAGGTTGTAGGAAGTATTGAGGACGCCGCCAATGCCGGTGAGGCTCTCGAATTCGCCGATGAGACGGTAGTAATCGGGATTGTAGGACCGCTCGACGAGCTGGGGCCGGAGGGTCCCGTCGTAGGGATGGCACGCGGCTGCGAGATCTTCGCGGCCGAGCGGCGTGCTGTCGAAAGTGATCATCATGTAGGGCGATTTCAGGCCCTTGGGGTTTTCGATGTAGTCGTCCGCCCGCTCGCAGAGGATCGACGGGGCGAAGGGCATCCAGAAGTCGCGGCTTTTGATCATCTTGTTGATGTGGGCGACGGTGCGAAAATCGCTGGGGTTGGCGAGGATGGAGCGGTTGCCGAGGGCGCGCGCGCCGAACTCCTCGCGGCCCTTCACCCGCGCGACAACCTCTCCCTTCGAGAGCAGTCGGGCAACCTCGGCCTCGATGTCGTCGAAGCGCCGAACGACATGCCTCTCCTTCACACCCAGTTGATCCATTGCGGCGGCGACGTCCGCTTCCAGAATATCCCGCCCCAGGTAAAGGCCCGAGAGCGGAACGCAGCGGTCCCCCTTCCCGGAGCCGTTCCCCTCCGCGTGGAGCCAGTAGGCCGCGCCGATGGCGTTCGACTCATCCCCGCAACTGGGCAGGATGAAAATCTCCTCCACCTCGTCGAGGACGGCGACTTTCTGGTTCGCCTTCACGTTCATAAAAACGCCGCCGCTCACCGCCACGCGGCTCTCGCCCGCCACCCGGATTCCCTCCTGCACCCAGTCGAGGAGGATTTCCTCCAGCAAATCCTGCGCGGCCCCGGCCACCCAGTCGAAACGGTGGCGCGCCAGGTTCTCCATCATGAAGCGGAAGCGGTCCTTCCGCACCTTCCACTTGAATTTGGGGGGATCCGTCCGTTCGAAAGCGATCATCCTCTTGAGGACTGCGTAGGATCGCTCCTTGCCGTAATCCGGCGCGTAGGGCGCGAGTCCCATGACCTTGTACTCGTGCTCGAGCTGGCGCATCCCCAGATACAGTGTGATGAGGCTGTAGAAGCTGCCCAGCGAGCCCGCCGAACTCGGCGAGGCGGCGATCCGCTCGATGCCCTCCGGCCCGCCCGTATTCCATGTGGCGCACAGGCCGTCGCCCGAAGCGTCGTTCGTCAGGATGGCCACCCGCTTCGTGTAATCCAACGCGAACGGAGAGCCGTAGTATGCCGCCGCCGCGTGGGCCGTGTGGTGCTCGATGATGTGAATTTTTTTCTTGGGAATCTTCAGGTGATCCACGATTGCCCCAAACCGTTTGTCGTTTGGCTTGAGGCTTTTTCCCTTGGTCTCCGTCGAGAGATGAAGTTTCTTCCCCACCCGGCGGACTTTCCGCTTGATGGCCCCGGTTTTCTTGATCCCCAGATACTCGTCGATGTACCTCTCGTCGCCCCTCATCCGCTCGAACCAACCGGGCTCCATCGCTTCATGACCCGCCAGCGCGACGGCCGAGATATCTGCAGGTGAAACCTTCGCCTGCGCCAGGAGATAATCGATGGACTGTCTCGGATAGGCGCTCTGGTTTTTCTCCCGGGTGAAGCGCTCCTCGCTCATGCACCCGATCACCTCACCGTCCCTCAAAAGGCAGGCCGTGGACAGATGGGAGTCACTGATCCCCAGGATGTAACGGGGCGAAATCTTCTTGGTTATCACGCGGCCGAAACCCTCCGTTGCCGTGTCGCTTCCCGGTAGATGTCCGCCACGGCCCGCGCCACCACCCGGCGGTCGAATTCCTCCACCGCCCGGCGGCGGGCTGACGCGCCCATGCGGCGGGCACTGATGTGGTCGGACCGCAAACGAGAGAGCGCCCTTTCCATGGATACCTCATCCCCCGGCGGAACGAGAAACCCTTCGCGGCCGTCCCGGACAATTTCGTCCACGCAACCGACATTGCTCGCCACCACCGGGCGGCCCGAGGCAAGATAGTTAAATAATACACGGCTCGTCCCCTCCGAGCGGAGGGAGGGGAACGCCAAGGCGTTGCACGCAGCAAATGCGGGCGCGAGGATCTTCTGATAGCCCGTGACCACCGTATGGCGGGAGATCTCCAGCTCGGCGGCCAGCTTCTTGAGGTTCTGCATATCTTCCCCCTTGCCGATCAACATGACCCACGGCGGTGCGCCGCCCTCCCGCGCCATCCGCGCCACAGCCCGGAGGAGGACATCCTGCCCCTTCATCCACATCCGGAGGCTTCCCGCCACGCCGACAAGCCATGCGTCCCCGGGAATTCCCCATTCCTCGCGGAAACCGGCCCCATCCGCCGCCGGATCGTAGGCTGAGGCGTCCACCCCGCCCATCACAACCGCAAATTGCTCCAGGGAAAACACGCCGCCTTCCAGATAGGCTGTGTGTATCTTTTTACACACGGCAACGGTGCGGTCCGTTCCCCGGCGGTAGAGCCACCGGTTGAGCATATGACGCCGGACCGGATGGAAAATATGACGGCTTCGCACGACTACGGGACCGTCGCGCCGCGGCCACGCGGCGGCGGCCAGCCAATGCTCCACCCCCCGGTGGACGTGAACGGCGTCCAGGGCGCGGGAGCCGGCCAGCGTCTTGAGCAGGTTTATATCACGGAGATAACTCGCCGGATGAAATCGGTTGCTCGCTTCGATAAACCCGATCTCGCGGACGCCCTCTTCCCGCGCCCGGTTCGCGACCGCTTTTCCACCCCCCGTGCCTCGGCACATGAGCATCACGCGGTGGCCTTCATCCTGAAGCCCAAGACACAGGTTCACCGCCGCCCAGGCGTCGGAACTCCAGCCCCGGCAGGTGACCACCTGCAAAATCGAGAGCGGGCGGCCTCCCGATGCGGAAAAGTGCGGCCGCGACGCTTCCTGAGACTCCCGGCTCATGTTGCCCGGTTCCTCTCTGCAGCGGCAGCGCCTTCTTCCTTCAGGAGGCTCTCCTTTTCCCCGGGAAACCCGGAAGACGGAAGATTTTCGAGACCATCGGCTCCGGCGAACTGCATTTCGCAGAGTTTGCGGTAGAGCCCGTCCCGGGCCATGAGCTCTTCGTGGGTTCCCTTTTCGGCGATTCGCCCATCTTCCAGGACGGCGATGGCGTCCGCATTCCGGACGGTGGAGAGGCGGTGCGCCACGACGATCGTAGTGCGGCCTTTCATGAGCCGATCGAGCGCCTCCTGAATCGCATGCTCGCTTTCGGTGTCCAGCGCGCTCGTCGCCTCGTCGAGAAGGAGGATCGGCGGATCCTGAAGGATGGCCCGGGCAATCGCGATCCGCTGGCGCTCGCCGCCCGACAGGCGGACACCGTCCTCGCAGAGAAGCGTATCGTAGCCCTCCGGAAGCGCGGTGATGAAATCGTGCGCGTTAGCGGCCTTCGCGGCGGCGGTGATGGCGTCTTGGTCCACCTCGCCCTCACGGCCGTAGGCGATGTTGCCCACCACGGTATCGTCGAAAAGAATGACCTGCTGACCCACAACCCCCATGCCGGATCGAAGGCTTTTCAGATCAAAATCCTTCCCGTCCACACCGTCATAGGTAATGCACCCGGAGGTGGGAACATAAAACCGGGGGATCAGGTCGAGCAAAGTGGATTTTCCCGCACCACTCAATCCGACAAGGGCGAATACCGACCCGGCCAGAACCTCGAAGCTGACGTTCTCGAGTACGGGCTCCCCGGTATACGAAAAACCGACGTCCGAAAAGGAGATGCCCTGGGTCAGCGGCGCCATCTGGCGGCCGCTCGGGTTGACCTCCTCGGGGGAGTGGCTGTCCATCAATTCGAATACGGCCTGACCGCCCGCCACGCCCTCCATGATGGTGTTGTACACCCGGGTCAAGGATTTCAGAGGCCGAAACGCCATGACGATCGCGACGGAAAAACTCGCCAGCTGACCTCGGGTTATCTCCTCTTGAATCACCATGTTCCCGCCAAACCAGAGTCCCAGAGCGACCAATAACCAGCCGATGCTTTCGATCAGCGGGGGGGTCATCGCCCGGACGCGCATCGCCTTCATGATCCGCCGGAAAAAGGAAAGATTCGCCCGCTCGAAACGGGTCGTCTCAACTCCCTCGGCGCCGAAGGCCTTGACCACCCGCATTCCGGCGTAGGTCTCTTTCATCAGGGTGCTGATATCTCCCATTTTTTCCTGGGTAGAACGCATCACGCGTCGAATTTTCTCGCCGAACACAGCAATGATTACACCGACTGGCGGCCCCACGACGAAGAAGATGAGCGCCAGCTTCGGGCTCTGATACAGCGCCAGTCCGAAGAGCCCCAATATCGTGAAGGAATGGCGGAACAGGTCGCGGACGGCGTTCGAGGCCGCCTTCTGCATGAGGGAGATGTCATAGGTAACCTTGGCCATCAGCTCGCCCGTGCTCTTTTCATCGAAAAAACGCAACGGGAGACGAACTAGGTAACCGTGAAGGCTGTTGCGCACATCCTTCACGACGTGCTGGCCCACCCAGTACATAAAGTAATTCTGAAGAAAAGCGGCAATCCCTTTTGCCAGAGATATGATCGCCACGCTCACTGAAATCACGAAGAGCACGGCAATGTCTTTTCGGATCAGAACATCGTTCACAGCGGGTTCCACCAGATAGGCCGTCGCGGTGGTGGTTCCCGCAACGCAAATGGCGCAGGCCACCGATATGAAAAACCGGACGCGATAAGGTTTGAGATATTCCAATATGCGAAGGTATGTCTGGAGCTTGGTCATGCGGTGCCCTCTCCGGTGAAATCGTTTTCCGGCATGGGAAGCCCCAGTATCCCTGCGTAGGCGTTTTCCATCAGTTCCGCCCGCCGCTCCCGGTAATATAGCTCTTCCACGCGCTTTCTCCCGGCCCGGCCGAACTGGGTCCGGCGCGTTTTGTCCTTGAGCAGCATACTAAAAGATGAGGCCAGTTTCCGGTGGTCGCCCCAGGGAACGACGTAGGCTGTGACACCGTCTTCCACGATCTCCGACAGCCCGTGCCGGTCAGAGACCACGCAGGGGATGCCCATGGCCATGGCTTCCAGCACCGCGCGGCAGCTTCCCTCCGAGCCCGGAGCCATCAGAACAAAAATGTCGAGCGAGGCGATGACGTCGAACAGATCGCCCTCGATGAAGCCGGGCATATCGATCTGATTCGCGATCCCCAGTTCATCGATGCGCTCTTTGACCTTGGGGCGGAACTCGCCCTTGCCCACGATCACCAGCCGGACGTTCGGCATTTCCGCCAAAAGCGATTTGAACCCCCGCAGAAGGGTCAGGTGCCCCCGGTCCGGGGCGAGGCGCGCGACGATGCCGATGAGCAGCGTTTTTTGCGGCGTCCCCAGAATTTCCCTGCCGTTGGCCCGGTTCTCGACCGTGGGCGGGCGGTAGCGTTCGATATCGATGCCGCCCCGGATGATGTGAATTTTATCCTCAGGCACCTCGGACTGCATTTGGAGAAGATCTCCGATGTAGCCGTTTACGGCGACGATGCCGTCTGTGGCGCGCCCGAACAGGTAACGGTTGAATCGGCTTTTTTTCGCCGCCCGGGGGTGATGAATCGTCCGGGCGATACGAACCTGCCGACGCGCCCGCTTGGAAGCGAAAAAGGCGAGCCAATGATCGGCGGAGAGATGGGTATGGACGATATCCGCCTCTACTTCGTCGAAAAACTTCGCAAGCGCACTGACGGATTTCCACACGCGAATTGGATTCAGGCTCCGGGTCGGCTCCAAGCCCTCGATGGGAGGAAAACCCGCCAGGGCGGCGCGCTTTTCCAGATCGTGTCCCGGGATGCAAACGAAGTGCAGATTGTGCCCCCGGCGGTGCAAATCGACCGTCAGGAAGAGGGCCGGGTCGGCGGCGCCGGTCCACCAGGGACTGCTGATCATCTGGACAATGTTCAATTTGCGCATGCGGCCAGCACTTCCTCATAAATACGCTCTGTTTCATCCAGCATTCTATTCAGAGAGTGGTGTTCTTTCACGTAATTTTTTCCGGACGAACCCATCCGGGCGCGGCGGGGGGCGTCATCAAGCAACTCTTTGATTTTGCTTGCCATAGCCTTCGAGTCCGCCGGAGGAACTACCACCCCCGCCCCCGGCGGGAGGATCGCCTCGGGCACGCCCCCGACATCGGTGCCCACGACGGGAACCCCCATGGCCATCGCCTGGAGGGCCACCTGGGGAATCCCCTCCGTCCCCGTGGAGGCGATCACCAGAACGTCCAGCGCCGCCATGATATCGGGAACATCGTCTCGGTAGCCGGTGAAAGTGACGGTCCCGTCGAGAAGACCGAGGCCGTCGGCGTTCTCGCGGAAAATGTCGCGCCATTGGCCCTCGCCCACGACGAAAAACCGGACGCGGCATCCCCCGTCTTTGAGGATTCGCGCCGCCGCCAGGAAGTGCTCGATCCCCTTGCTCTTGCGCAGGTTCGCGATGAGGCCCACCGCCGGGGCGCCTTCGGGAACGCTGAACTCGGCGCGGAACGCCTCGCCCGTCGCCCCGCTGTGGAAGCGGGAGAGATCGACCCCGGTCGGAAGAACACAAACGCGCGATGCGGCGCATAGCCCATTCTCCACCAGTATCTGGCTGATGCGCCCGGCGGTCGTCATGATCTTGTGGGGGAACCGGTAGGCCCAATTCAACTGGTGCCCGCTCACGGGAATGGATACGTGGCGCGTCCGGATGAGGGCGACGCGCATCAAACGCCCCGCCACGCCCGCCAGCCAGCTGTCCTTGCTGCTGTGGGTGTGAATCAGGTCGGGCCTGAATTCGCGGATGAGGGCGATGAGATGCACGAGCGCGAACGGATCCCAACTCTTGCGCATGCGGACTGCCCAGAAGGGAACCCCTGCGCCTTCGGCTTCGGGTTTGAGGAGAGCATCCGGCTGGCCAGCGATGAGAACGCGGTGCCCCCGCTCCTGCAAGGAAACCGCTTCGAGTAGGATGCGCTTTTCCTGGCCGCCCCAGCCGCGTGAAGACTCGGTGTGGAGGATTTTAAGTGATCTCACGCCTTCGGCGGCTCTCCCAGAGAAAGGCGGCACGCATGAAAACATAATAGGCATATCCGGCCGAGACGATGAAACCTTCACGTCCGTCCCGCCAGCCGGCCTTGATGAAGTATCCCTTCACGAACCGCCACAGCGGGCGGAAGATGAAATCGGAAAGCGCGGGCGACTGGCCCCGGGCGCGGAGCTCTTCCGCCGCCAGCGCGGCGTAGCGGACCTGCCGGTCGAAAAATTCCCGGAAATCCCGGTAGCTGTGATGCTCCAGCGGCTCCGTCAGCTCACTCACCTGGCCACTCACTTCGACGGATTCATGGACCGCCTTCGACTTGAACTGCCCAAGCCCCTTGCGGAACAGGCGGACCTGATGATCCGGCCAGTGATCCCCGTGGCGAAGCCACTTTCCGAAGAAAATATTTTTTCGCGGGATGCGGAAGCCGTCCGCCGGGCCATCCGCCCGGAGCACCGCACGTATTTGTTCCCCGAGCGCATCGCTGACCATCTCGTCCGCGTCCAGGCTCAGCACCCAGGGATGCCGGGCCTTTTCAATGGCGGTGTTTTTCTGGGCGGCGTATCCCTCCCACGAAGCCTCGACGACGGTCGCCCCCCGGGCGCGGCAGATATCCTGCGTCCCGTCCGTGCTTCCGCTGTCGAGCACGATAATCTCGTCCGCCCACGACACGCGATCGATGCAATCGCCGATCCGCGCCGCTTCGTCACGCGCGACGATCGTCACGCTCAGACGCGGGTTCCCGCTCTCTTTCGCGGGGGATTCGACGCGCTGTTCCGCCACGTTCGTCATTCCTAGGCCTGGCTCTTTTCCCACTCATCCAGCGGAATCGCCTCGTCCACCAGCATGATGGGTATCCCGTCCTGAATCTTGTAGACGAGCTTCGACTCCTTGCAGACGAGAAAGTTCCCGTCCGCGCTCAGTTCCAGCGGCTTCTTGCTTACCGGACAGGCCAGAATCTCGAGCAACTCCTTGTCAATCGTCATCCTTTCATCCTCCTGATGAGCCATTCGCGCTCCGCCTTCAGCCCTTCCCGCAATCCGGTTTGGGGATTAAAACCGAGATCGGCGGCGGCGCGCGTCGCATCCGCCCAGGTGTGGCGGACATCCCCTTTCTGAACACCCCCCCGGTTCACTTGCAGCGGCGTTCCCTGCAGGTCGTTGATGTAGCCGATCACCTCGTTCACCGTGGCCCGCTGACCCCCGCCGATGTTATAGACGGCGCCCGCCTTTCCCTTCGTCATGGCGGCCATCGTTCCGGCGACGGCGTCGGCCACGAACGTGAAGTCCCGGCTCTGCTCCCCGTCGCCAAAGAGCGTGATCGGCTCGCCCTTGAGGCCCGCCTTCAGGAACCGGTGAAACGCCATGTCCGGCCGCTGCCTCGGGCCGTAGACCGTGAAGTACCGGACCGACACCGTGCGTATCCCGAAGTTCCGGTAATAGAGGTAGCAAAGGTGCTCCCCGTCCAGCTTCGAGACGCCGTAGGGCGAGACCGGCTTCGGCATGGCGTCTTCCTTTGTCGGCCCCTCCAGGGCATCTCCATAGATGGAGGACGAGGACGCATAGACAAACGCCTGGATCGGCCGGTCGCGGAACGCTTCGAGCAGGCGCTGGGTGGCGAGGTTGTTGTCGTTCAGATAGACCGAAAAAGCCTCGCCCCAGCTGTCCCGAACGCCCGCCTGGGCGGCCAGATGAAAAACACCGTCGATTCCCTCCGAAATCCCTTCCAGGGAACCCTTGCAAAGATCCATCTCGCTAAACTCGAAACCGGGCGTATCGTACAGGCTCTGGAGGTTAGATTCCTTGTCCTTCCTTCGGTAGAAATTCGAGAATCGATCGACCCCCAGAACCTCGGCCCCTTCCTTGAGCAGCCGTTCGGAAAGATGCGATCCGATAAAGCCGGCCGTCCCGGTCACCAGATATCGGGGCAATTCTATACTCCTTTTATTTTCATATACTTAGCGGATATTTTCACGGCCCGCCCAGAGCTGATCCAGCGCCCGGACGGCTTCTTCCGCGCCGATCCGCTCCAGACACTCGATATCCGGGCAGGTCCGCCCGTAGCACCCGCTGCAAGCCAGCCGGTGGTGCAGGACGGCGTGTCCCCGCCCCCACGGGCCGTTTCGGACCGGGTCGGTCGGACCCATCACGGCGAGGCAGGATACGCCAAGAGCCGCCGCCAGGTGAAGCGGCCCCGAATCCCCGCCGGCGAATATGTCGCACCGCCCGATCAGCGCTGCCAGCTCCCGGATACCTGTCGGCGGCGCGACTTTCACGGGGCTTTTCATCTCCCCGGCCACCCTCCGCGCCAGTTCCTCCTCGCCAGGGCCCCAGGAGAGGAGGACACCGCCCCCTGTCATCCCCACCCAGGCATCACCGAGCGCCCCATAGCGCCCCTCGTCCCATCGCTTCGTCTCCCAGCCCGCGCCCGGATGCATCATGAGGAGAGGGCGGCCAGCCGCCAGCCCCTCGCGACGCAAAAAGGATTCCGCCCCTTCCACCTCCTCCGACAAATCGGGAAGCGGAAATGCCACCTCGCCGCCCGCCGGAAGCGCGGCGCCGAGCGGCCCCAGCAGGGAGAGGTTCTTCTCCACGACATGGTGCGGCCCCGGCGGCGGATCCGCCCAGTCTGTCATGAAGAGAACATTCATTCCCTCGCGGCACGAGCGGTGCTCAAACCCAATCCTCACCTGCGCGCCCGACACCCGGGCGAGAAATCCGCTTTTGATCAACCCCTGCGCGTCGATGGCAACGTCCGCCCGGACCTCCCTGAGCTTTCGGAGATCCCCTCGTAGCGCCGTGATTCTCGCACCCGGCGATCCGCGCCGCCAGGCACGCGTATCGACCACGCACAGCGCGTCGATGGCGGGGTTATCGCGGAGCAGCGGGCTCGCGCCCGGCTCCACGGCCCAGCCGATGTGCGCATCCGGAAACCCCTTGCGCAGTGCGGCGGCCAGCGGAAGCGCGTGAATGACATCGCCGACCGCGCCGAGCCGGACAATCAGAAACCGGTCGCTCATTTCGGCCGGGTCGCGGACCCGATGTCGGTCGAGGAGTGGTCCTTCGGATCGCCGCAGATGGCCACCTCCCCGCCGTAGCTTTTCACCGTCTCGCGTTCGGGAACGGTGTCGGCCGTATAGTCGGTGCCCTTCGCGTGAACATGGGGGCGGAGAGTGAGAAGGAGGTTCGAAACGGTATCTTCCCCGAACAGGATGAGCCAATCGATCGGTTCGAGGCAGGAGAGAATTTCGAGGCGCTCGCCCTCCGGCGTGTAGGGCCTGCCCTCGCCCTTGAGACTTTTCGTGGAGGCATCGTTGTTGACGGCGACGATCAGAAAATCCCCGAGCGATTTCGCCTCGCGCAGATAGCGCACGTGCCCGGCATGGAGAATATCGAAGCAGCCGTTGGCGAAGACCACGCGTTTTCCCGCCGCCTTCTCGCGCTCGACTTCCGCCGAGAGTTCATCCAGCGTGCGGAGCTTTCCGCCGCACGGATCCGTTCCGGAGGTCAACGCGAACCATCCTCCAGCGCGCCCAGGAGTTCTTCTTGGGAGACGACCGCCGTTCCGTGCTTCATGACCACGATCCCGGCGGCGCGGTTGGCGATTTCGGCCGCCTCCGCCATCGAGGCCCCCGCCGCCAAGGCGAGGGTAAACGCCGAGATGACGGTATCTCCGGCGCCGGTCACGTCCGTGGCCTCGTCCGAGCCAAAAACAGGGATATCCCGCCGGGCCGCGCCCCGCTCAAAGAGGCTCATCCCCTGGCTGCCCCGCGTGATGAGGGCCGCGCGGGCCTTCGTCCGCTCCAGAAGCGCCGCACCCGCCTCGTCCAGCCGAGCCTCGTCCGGCAGGAAGCCCACCAGCTCCTCCACCTCTTCTTCGTTCGGCGTGATGGCGGTCACTTTCTGAAACGCGTCGGCGGCGTGGCGGCTGTCCACGGTGACGATGATCTTTTGCGCCAGGCGACCGGCGAGCCCGCGGACGGAATCGGTGATCACGCCCAGGCCGTAGTCGGAGACAATCAGCGCATCCAGGCCGTCACCGGCCAGATTCTCGAGCGCGCCCAGAATGCGCTTTTCGAGATCCGAGTTCATGGGGAGCTGGCGCTCGTGGTCCACGCGAATCACCTGCTGGCGGCTCGTGTTCCGCCCCCCGGCCATGACCCGCATCTTGGTGGGCGTGATCCGGTTTTCATCCTGATAAAGATGATCCACGCCAATGTTCCGCCCGGCCATGACCCGGCTCATCGCGTTTCCGTTCGGATCGGCGCCCAGCGCGCTCACCGCGATGACGTTTCCGCCGAGGGAGGCCGCGTTCATCGCGGCATTGCCCCCCCCGCCGGGGATGATCTCACGGGCACGGAAGTTGAGAACGAGCACGGGCGCCTCGCGGCTGATCCGCGATGAGTCGCCGTACACAAACTCGTCGGCGACGAAGTCTCCGACCACCGCCACGCGCAAAGACGCAAAGCGCTCGACGTAGCTCCGAAGTGATCCGCTCATCCCGCCCTTTTCCTTTCTTCCAGAATCATCGTCACGGCATGGTAGGCATCCTCGGCGAGGATGTCCGGGGGCCGGGGCCAGCCGGCGCCGTACAGATCCATCGTCCCCCGTCCGTAGCCGGTCAGGATAAAGGCGCTCCGGCATCCCGCCGCCCAGCCGCACTCGAGATCGGAATACTTGTCCCCGATTATGTAGGACTTCGACAAATCGACGCCATGCTCCCTGGCAGCCTGAATCAGCATGCCCGGCCCCGGCTTTCGCGCGTCCGAATCCACCGCGTATTCAGGAACTTCCGAGTCCGGATGATAGGGACAGTAATACAGCGCGTCGAGACGCGCCCCTCCCTTGGCCAGCTCATCCTCCAGCTTGCCGTGCACCCGGTCCACCATCTCTTCGGGAAAATACCCCCGCGCCACCCCGGCCTGATTCGTCGCGAGAATGGCGAGCATGTCCGCCTCGTTCACCTTCCGCACGGCCGCCGCCGCGCGGGGCAGGAGCGTGAAATCGTCGAGGTGGGTCACGTAGCCGACGTCGCGGTTCAGCGTGCCGTCGCGATCGAAAAATACCGCCGCCCGTCCGCTCATTCGGTTGCTCTCACGCCCGCCCTGAGAATTTCCCTCACTTCTTCCTCCACTTCTTCCGGGGTGATCCCTTTCATGCAATCGTGATGGCCGAGCGGGCAGAGGCGCTCGAAACACGGGCTGCACTCCAGCTCCCGCCGCAGCATCCGATGATGCGCGCCGGGCGGAGCCGTGCGGCGGGGGTCGGTCGGCCCGAAAAACGAGAGCGTCCGCGTCCCGGCGAGCGCGGCGATGTGAAGCGGCCCCGTGTCGCCCGATAGGAACAGGTCCAGCCCGGCCAATATGGCCGGAAGCGTTTCGAGGGTGTCCTCCCCGGCGATACTGACGGCGGCGCCATCGGAGGCCGAGGACACCCAGTCCGCCAGTTCGGTTTCGTTTGGGCCGCCGAAGAGGAGAATCCGCGCCCCCAGGCCTTCCGCCAGACCCTTCGCCAGCCGGGCGAAGAAGTCCGCCGGCCAGGTTTTCGACTCACCGAACGCGGCGCCGGGGTGAAAACCGATCAGGGGCCCCTCGCCGGGCGGGGCTTTTTTCGCGAAGATTGCCTCGGCAAACCGCCCCGCCTCCGGCGTCACCGGCAGGCGAACCCCCCGGTGCGCGACCGGCCACCCCTCGGCTTCGAGCAGGCCCAGGTAGTAGTCGATCAGATGGGGAGGAGGCGACCCGGGGGGCGGCGCCACGGCGCGGCCGAGGAGGAATCCCCGCTTGTCCGTCGCGTAGCCCACTCTCCGGCCCCCGCCGATCAAAAGACCCAGCACCGCCGAGCGGAAGCTGTTCGGGAGCAGCCAGACCGTCTCCGTTCCCCTTCTGCCCAGATTCCCGCGGAGGGAGAGCGCGCTTTTCCACCATTCGAGCCCGTCCCGGGCGCCGATGGCGTGGACCTCATCGACCCAGGGGAAGGCCCGCAGCAGCCCTGCGGTCCAGGAATTCGCCACCGCCTCGATCCGCCCCCCGGGGAGGACGGCGCGGAGAGAAGCCAGGAAAGGCGCGGCCATCGCCGTATCGCCTATCCAGTTCGGCGCGACGACAATATGGCGGCTCTTTAATTGGTCGGGTACCGAAACCATTCTCACTCCCAGGGCGGGATGGGGCCGGGCGGCGGCTCCGTGACTTCGCGGGCGGGTGCCGCATCCCGGCCACTTTATATAACGCTATCAATTTCATGGGATTGCCGCAATGAAACCGGGCCGTGCGGAGCGGTTTCTGAGGGAGGGATTTCTTTACACGGGGGCGGCCTCTCGTATAGGGTGGCGGGGCGGATGCGGATATCCCGCGTTCGGTTCGCCCCGCCCGGCTACTGGATGGAGATTTTCCCTTTGAGGACGCTTCACCGCTATATCCTGAGGGAAATCTCCACCTACTTTCTCCTCTGCGTGTTCCTCCTGACGTTCCTGCTCCTCGTGAACCGGATGTTCCAGTTGACCGACCTCGTGATCAACAAGGGCGTTCCCATCGCCATCGTGGGCAAGCTCCTGCTGACCATCATCCCCGTGCTCCTGCTCGTCACGTTGCCCATGGCCGTCCTCGTCGCCTGCATCCTCGGGTTCAGCCGCCTCTCGAACGACAGCGAGTTCGTCGCCATGACGGCCTCCGGCATGAGCCTCTACGCGCAGCTTCTTCCCGTCGCACTCGTGGGATTGTTCGCGGCAGCGACCAGCACGGGCCTGATGGCCTACGGCCTCCCCTGGAGCCACCAGATGACGAACTCCCTTCGCTACGAAATTCTCCAGAGCCAGGCGTCGATCATCGAGATCCGCGAACAGGTGTTCAACGACAGCTTCGAGGGACTGGTCATCTACGTACGAAAGTCGGGCCGCCGCAACAGCGCCCTGCGGGGTATCCTGATCTCGGACACGCGGGACCCCAAAAACCAGCAGGTCATCTTCGCCGAACGGGGGATGGTCGTCCGCGATCAGGAGAGAAAGAATCTCTTCCTGCGGCTGGCAAGCGGAACGATTCACAAAGTCGCCGCCGCTTCCAAAGAAAAACGGCCCGCCTCGCCGAAAAACCAGTCCACCCCGCTCACCTCCCTCCAGGACAACCAGTATCAGGTGGTCCAGTTTGGATCCTACGACCTCAATCTCAACCTGACCCGCACGCTCAGCGAAGGAAAGGCCCTGCGGGTGAGGTTGCGCGCCCTTCCCTTCAGCGAGCTTCGGCAAAAAATCGCCCAGGGGAAACCCGGCTCCCGGCGGCATAACGCTTTCCTCGTCGAGTTTCACCAGCGATTCGCCACGCCGTTCGCCTGCCTGGCGCTTGCGCTGCTGGGCGCGCCCCTCGGCGTTCAGAACCGCCGGTCGGGCCGTCACGGCGGCTTCGCGATCAGCCTGATCGTCATATTCGCCTACTACATCCTCTCCTCGTTTTCGGAAGGAATGGGGGAAAACGGGACACTCCCCGCCTTTCTCTCCGCCTGGGGGCCGAACGTCCTCCTCTTCGGCGTGGCCCTGTGGGCGATCCGCATGGTGATTCGCCGGGGGGCGATAGACATCTTCGGCTACATCCTCAAGGCCGCCGAGCGGCTTCCCATCCCCCACTGGGCCAACCCTAAATCGACATGAGCATCCTCAGCCGGTACATCATGCTCCAGTTTTTCCGCATGGTCGGGATCTGCCAGGCAGGCGCCATCACGCTTTTCCTGATGGCCGAGTTCATCGAGCGGATCGACGATCTCGTCGAAAAAAAAGCCGCCTTCATCGACAGCGTGCTCTACTTTCTTTTCAAGATTCCCCAGCTCGTCATCTTTTCGATCCCGCTCACGGTGCTTCTCGCCTGCGTCCTTTCGCTCGTCCTTCTCTCCCGCGGGAACGAAGTCGTGGCCATGCGCGCCTGCGGCGCAAGCATCATCCGGGTCGTCTCGCCGATTCTGATCGCCAGCTTCGGGATCGCGATCCTGACCTTCTTCGCCAACGAATACATCGTCCCTTACTCCAACCAGCGCGTGAACCATATTTGGGAGGTGCGCGTCAAAAAAATCTCTCCCCGCGGCTACAACCGGACGAATCAAATCTGGTATCGCTCCGAGGACAACACCATCTGGCACATCTCCAGGTTCGACCCCTTCAAGGACCGGATGAAGAATGTCACCCTCTACCGGCTTGATAAGAACGACCGCCTGATCCAGCGGATCGACGCTCAGGACGTCCGGTGGGTCCCCACCGTCAAGCGATGGCTCTTCAGAGAGGGGTTGATTCACTATTTCGGCCCCGACGGAACCATTCGGCAGGAGCCTTTCGACGCGGCACACTTTCCCCTCCAGGACGAGCCTGCCGACTTCAAGCGGACGGGGAAAAAACCGGAGGAGATGAACTGGAGCGAGCTTCGGGACTACATCAGAATCATGCAGACAAGCGGCGTGGATTCCACCCAGTACACTGTTGACCTCTGGGCGAAACTGTCCACGCCTTTTATCGGCTTCGTTCTGGCGCTGGTGGGCGTTCCGTTTTCGCTGAAGAGCAGCCGGGCCGGAGGAGTCGCCCTCGGCGTCGCCATCACGATCAGCATCGGCGCGGCCTTTCTGGTCCTTTTCTACGCGGGGATATCGCTCGGCCACGCCGGCCGCCTTCCGCCGCTTCTGGCCACCTGGGGGCCGAACCTCCTTTTTCTCGCCGGCGGGAGCTACCTCCTCACCCACGTTCGCGGATAAAAAGCCGGACCGCTACCCGGCTGATTTTCCCCGAACGGCTTTCATGATCAACACCGCGAGCTCTTCGCCCCGCTCGATCTCCATCTCGACCCGAAGCGCCCGAAGGCGGGGCTCTTCGGCCAGGGCGGCCATCTTTACGATGTCTTTTTCCGTCGTGACGATGAAATCCGCTCCCGTCTCCTTCAGGGAACGGAGGATGCCGTCCGCCACATTTCGAGGATAGGCCGCGTGGTCCGGGAAGGCGTGATGCGCCAGAACGCACACGCCCACCTCCTCCAGCGTCCGGGAGAACCCCTCGGGGTTGCCGATTCCGCTCACCGCGACGGCGGCGGCTCCTTTCAGATCGCCGGGCGCGCCCACCGTACGGCCCCCGGCGTCGGTGAGGGCCGCCGGCCTCAGCAATCCGGAAAAAATCGCCACGCCCGGCGCCGCCCGCTCCACCATCGCCCGCGTCCCGGGGGCCACATCGCCCGTCAGGAGAATCGCCCCCGCACGGCGAAGGGCGCTCGGCGGCTCGCGAAGCGCGCCCGCCGGGAACACCCGCCCGTTGCCGAAGGGGCGCTCTCCCCGGAGAACGACCAGATCCAGATCGCGGCCCAGGGCCAAGTGCTGGAACCCGTCATCCACGACGATGACCTCCGCGCCAAATTCGTCCACCGCCCGAAGGGCCGCCGCCGGGCGCTCCCGGCCC